>JAKAPO010000006.1 GCA_021807065.1 bacterium | reverse complement strand
CTGCCAAGCCCGATCGGCGGCACGCCGTCAGTGAGCATCGTCTCGCCGAGAGAGGGTGCGACCGTAGGGCGAAGCTTCAATCTCGTAGTCGCCGTTCACAATTTCCAGTTGTCTTGCAACCTCGAATGCAAACCAGACGTTCGCGGGTGGGGTCACTTGCACGTCTTCGTTCAGCAGCAGGGCGAGACGACAGCTTCACCGTCGACGCCCATGATTGCAATGATGAAGACGCCGCAGGGCATGATGATGGCTCGCCGTTTCATGCAGCAGGCGCACATGACGATGGCGCAGATGCAACCGATGATGAAGATGGCCATACCGGGCATGATCGGCATGCCGTGCACGACGACCGTTCCCGTCAATCTTTCGACGTGGCACAGTGGTGCCGCACGCATCATGGTGCAGCTCGCCAACGACGATCACATGCCGACGATGGGCGCGAAGCCGGCGCTGATCTCGGTGAAGGTCAAGTAGGCACGATTCGCGTTGCCGGTCGACCTCGTGGACGCTGAATCCAAGGGAGCCGACCGGCGACCCGAGCCGCCGCGACGGCGGTAATCAGGAATTCAAAATACGAATGCGTCTGCGGCGTATATTGCCGCCGTGCGAATAAGATCTCTGCTTATGCGATAAGCGCCTCAGCCTGCGTGCTGACGCCGGTGGTAGGTTCGCCTTTCGCGGTGGATTCGAATCCCCATCACTACGGTGTTCCCCAGCCGCAAGCAGCGGCGCAGCCTCTACGCGATTTCAGCTAATTAACGCGGCGCTGCAGCAAAAGCGAGTTCCCGACGACGAACAGACTTGACGCGCCCATCGCCGCCGCCGCAAAGATCGGGTACACGATGCCGGCCACTGCGAGCGGTACGAGGACGGCGTTGTAGGCAATCGCCCAGAGAAGATTCTGACGAATAGTCCGCGTCGTCGCGCGTGACAGCGAAACGCCGTCGGCGACGGCTGCGGGGTCGTTGGAAATGATGGCGATCGGGGCGGTCTCGAGGGCGACGTCGGTCCCACCTCCCATCGCAAGCCCGACATCGGCGACGGCGAGCGCCGGTGCGTCGTTGATACCGTCGCCGACGAAGGCAACGTGCTTGCCCTCGCGTTTGAGCGATTCGACGACGGTCGCCTTGTCTTGCGGTTGCGCGTGCGCGTGCCAATGCTCGATCCCCGCGAGCCGTGCGATTTGCTCCGTCGCCCCTTCGGCATCACCGCTGACGATGTGTAGCGTCAGATGCTGTTCGTGTAATCGTCGAACGGTCTGCGCGGCATCGGGTCGCAACGCGTCGCCGAGTTCGAGCGCGCCGAGCAGCGCGCCGCCCCTTGCCACAAAGACGTGCGACGCGTGTTCGTCGAGAGAGAGAAGGCCTTCCACGGCGATCCCAGCATCCTTGAGGAACGCCGCGTTCCCAACCAGTACGGCCGTACCGTCAACGCGCGCCTTGATTCCGCGGCCGCGTTCTACCAAAGTGTCGGTCGCGGCGGCAAGTTGGAGACCGCGAGCTTCCGCATCTCGCACGATTGCCGCGGCGAGTGGGTGCGACGATCCTCGCTCGACTGCGGCTGCGAGCGCAACGACTTCGTCGCTCGCAACACCGGGCAGTGTGCGGACGTCGAGTACCTTGGGTTTTCCGGCCGTGAGCGTTCCCGTCTTGTCGAAGACGAGCGTATCGATCGTGCCGAGACGTTCGAGTGCGTCGGCATCTTTGAAGAGCAATCCACGACGCGCGCCGATACCGACGCCGACCATCACCGCCATCGGCGTTGCGAGGCCCAGCGCGCACGGGCAAGCGACGACGACGACGGCAACCGCGATGACGAGCGCCTGCACCCACGGTGCTCCGCTGAAGTGCCAGCCGAGAAATGCAGCGAGGGCGATCGTGAGAATCGCCGGTACGAAAACGCCTGCGACTTGATCGGCCAGTCTTTGGATCCGCGGCGTCGAACCCTGCGCGTGCCGCACGGTCTCGACGATCTTTGCGAGCGTCGTTCCAGAGCCGACGGCGTTCGCCCGCACGACGAGTGTGCCGTCGCCGTTGAGCGTGCCTTGTGAAACCGCATCGCCTGGTGCGACTTCGACCGGAATCGGTTCTCCCGTCAGCATCGACGCGTCGATAGCGCTCTGTCCCGTAACGACGACGCCGTCGACGGGGATCCGATCGCCCGCCGCAACGACGACTTCGTCGCCAATCCGTAAGCGCTCCACGGGAACTTGGACGATTACCCCGTCGGGCTGACGGAGCCGTGCCATCGGCGGTCGCAGGTCGAGCAGCGCGCGAATTGCGCGATTGCTCTTCCCCTTCGCTGCGGATTCGAGATACTTACCGATGAAGATCAGCGTCACGATCCCGCTCGCAGTTTCGTAGTACGTTGGCGCTCCGACGAGCGTCGCGTAGACCGAGTAACCAAAGGCCGCAGTCGCACCGAGCGAGACGAGCGTGTCCATGTTGCTCGTTCCATGGCGGGCGGCTGCCAATGCGCCGCGGTGGAAGTGCCAGCCGACCACGAGCCAGACCGGCAGCGTCAGCGCAAACATCACCCAGTCTTTGCCTGTAAACTGCGGCACGAACATGCCGAGTATGAGCGTCGGGATGAAGAGAAGGACACCGAGCACGAGCAGTGCTCGCCGCCTGCCGATCTCGGCATCCCGCCGCCGAGCATCTTCATCGGAGCTCGCGTCGGCGACGACGCTCGCACCGTACCCGGCGCCCTCGATCGCGGCGATCAGCGCCGAATCGTCGACGCGCGCGTCGTGAGTGACCGTCGCACGCTCGGTTGCAAGGTTGACGAAAGCCTCGTCAACCCCGGGAACCTTCTTGAGCGCGCGCGACACGTGTGCAACGCACGAGGCACAAGTCATTCCTCGTACCGCGAGCTCCGTCTGTGCCTCGGGTTCGCGAGTCGCTGTCGTCACGTTAGCTCCGTAGCTCGTAACCCGCCTCTTCCAGCGCAGCTTTGAGTTCGTTCTCGGGAATCGTCCGGCTGCTATGCAGCGTTGCCGTGCCGCCCTTCAAATCTACGTCGGCACCGGCGACGCCTTCAAGGCCGAGCAGCGCCTGACGCACATGACGCACGCAATTATCGCAGGTCATGCCGCCGACGCGAATGGTCTGAGTCATGGAGACGTCCTCTCTTTCTCCCGTCCGGAAACATTCTTCAAAACGCTTCCCTGGCACTCCAGGTTGCAGTGTCGCCGACTTTTGTCACGACTCATGATCTGATGCACTTCTTCACGCCAACTTCACACGCGTGTGTAAGCATTGAGGCAGAGGAGATCTTTGTGAGAGCATCCTGGCAATTCGCAACTTTTACCGCTGCTCTCATGACATTTGTCGCACTCGTCTGGTTCTCGCCGGCGCAGATGCAACGCGCGCAGGCGCTGCCGTCGTTCGCGAAAGCCTACGGCGTGAGCTGCTCTGTCTGTCATACCGTTCCGCCGTTGCTCAACGCATACGGGCGTTACATCCAGCGAACGGGATATGCGGCGCTCGACCGCAGCCTGTTGGACAAGGGCGTGCCGGTCAATATTGCCGAGGAGCCGATGTACGACAGTCAAGCCTCTCCTCGGATGCAGCTCGGAAATCTCGCGATCCACATCGCCGGCTATATCGCCGACGGTCTGACCTATCACGTCCATCAATGGATCACGCAAGGCAACGAGCCGGGCGGACTGGACACGTTCCAGATCGTCTACAGCAAGCTGTTCGATGGCTACGGCCACCTCTTCGTCGGGAAGCTGTCGGGACTTCCGGTGCCTGGTCCCTTCAGCAATCAGTCGGACATCGCACCGTATGCGTCGGCGGAGATGATGGTCGGCGAGCACATGTACCAGCAGGACATGATGCGATGGGGAGCTGCGTTCAGCTACGTCCGCTCGGACCTCTACGTTCAAGCGGCGTGGCTCGGAAGCAATGCCGACTGGAGCGGAGCGACGGATTTCTCGAGCGACACCGACAAGACGTTCGAGTGGATCGCCGCGTACGCGGATCCGGGCAAGCCGTTCGAGGCGGGACTCTACGGCAGCATCGGCTCGTATCCGCTAGCCGAAGGCGGAGTCGATCCGTATCGGACAATCGGTGTGTACGCGCAACGCGATCCCGGACCGCATGCCGTTCCAGGATTCTTCGCGCTCTACCAATGGGGATATGACGCGAATCCCGGCTTGGCGATGGGGATGGGCGGCCCCATGATGATGCTGCCTCCGGCACACAGCGTCACCGACACGGTCGAGCTCTACGAACCGATCTTCAACCAGCGCGGTATCATCGGCTTGCGTCAGGAGATGACCGGCGACGGCCTCGGAAACGTGACCCATGGCGGAGACATCGATCTTTCGTTGCAACCGCTCGCAAAGCTCGATTACCTCCATCTGTTCCTCGAAAGCGGCCTCCAGCAGAACTCGACGCCGGCGTGGCGCGCGGGACTCTGGTGGGTCTCGCCGCTGTGATCGCCAAGTCTGCCGCCGCGTTATGCGCGGCACTCGCGATGACGTTGCAATCAGCATCCGCGAGCACCTCCACCCGCACGGTCATTCTCATACGCGCGGCAGCAGTCGCACCTGGCGGCGATGTGGTTCGGTTGATCGCCGGGCCGATGCCGAACCGCGCGACCGTTGCGCGGGTGCTCACCGACACGAACTGCGCTCCCGACATGCAGGGAGTCTCGCACTGTACGAACGTTCTGCGGCTTGCAGACGGCCGGACGATCACCGTCCGTCACGATCATGTCATGATGATGATCCCGTGCCTGGCGCCCGAAGAGATGATTCGCCTCGTCCCACGAGCGTGACGGAGACTGTAGGGAGCGGGAGACTGTAGGGAGCGTCTGTAGAGGCGGCGTGGAAAAGGCATAGAGCGGCAAGTCCACCCCCACGATCGCTCCTCGAGCACCCGCCCGTTAGCCTATCTGGGCGATGAGAGACGAGAGAGCTATGCCTGCCGCGAGGAAAGCGATCGACAGGAGCATCACCCACGCGGTTTCGGTTCTGGAAACGCGTGTTTCATGGCGGTCAGACTGGAGTGGACTGGGCACGGTATGGGCGCCTTCGTGGAAGGCGTGACCGCTCGCCTCGGGGCGAACGGTCATCATTCCATGCTTCAGGCCTCTTGCGACGAGCCACCAGTTCACGGGATACGCAACGAGAAAGCCGCCTAACAGCGCAATGCTCATGACGAACCAGAACTGCGGATGCAGCGGCGTTCGCGCGGCAGCTATCGCGGTGCGTCCCAACGCCGCGATCGGCAACATTCCCGCCATCAGCATGTTCATCGACGCGAACTCGGGCAGGAACGTACTGCGGAGCGCGCGCCGGTACGAGCCGCCGGCCATGTCGCGCATGAACAATGCCTGAAAGATCGTCCACCCGAATCCGAAACCGAGTGCGTACTCGACCACGATGTCCGGACTCTGCGGCAGCGCGAGATACGACGCGATCGCCGCGCCGGCAAGAATGCCGACGCCGTCACCTGCGACGCAGTGCATTGTGGAACCGAGTACCTGTCGCCAACGTGCTGCAGTGTACTGTTCGTGCAGCCCGGGCAGCGGTTCGCGGCAGCCGAGCACGTAGAGGAAGGCACCGAAGGGGCCCGTGTAGGCCGTGACGAGCACGAAGCCCAACTTGAGAATTCCCGACTCGGGCGTCGAGCGGATATCGACCGCAACGAACGCCACGGCAATCACCGTCAGCGAGAACCAGAGGAGCATCACTCCGTCCAGCACCATCGTATTAGTTGGTATCGCTGGAAGTAATCTCGATCAATCGGAATCCGAGGGAGTCGACCGATAACGCGAGCCCCGCGAACTGCGCTCCCTCGCCTTCGCCGAACGTGCCCCATTCGCGCCGTTCGCTATCGTAGACGCGCAGGCGGTAACACGTGGAAGGTTGCAGCAGCTTGGCGACGTCGAGCGCAACGTTGAGCGTGTGAGGCGTCGTGTTTCCGAGCAGCACCGCGATCGTGCCGTTGCTGTGAAAGGCTAGCGCGACGGCGCCGTCGGCAAAGGCGCTGACGTCATCCGAGACGTCGTCATCGTAGAGGTGAACCTCCGAGCGGCTTTCGATCGGGCCGGTGGTGTAGATCCGAAACCCGCCGTTCATGCGAACCGCAAAATAGCTAAGCTCTTTCCCGTGATACGGCAAGCGTCGTAGCCCCAGCCACGTCCACGTCTGCGGGACGAGCGGCGCAATGCGCGGACGGCCATGCTCGAGCGTGACGCCGCAGACACCTTCGATCGCGGCCCAGAGGAAACGCGGCGGCTCCCACGGCGAGAGGCGCATGCCTTTGTTCGTCAGACTCTCGCCATCGAACCATTCGCTGAACTGTCCCGGCACCGTGTTGTTCTTCTTCGGATCCGCGGCATAGTGAGCGAACGACGAACGCAGTGCGCGTACCATGAACTCGGGATGGTAGCGCGCGGCAGCGAAAGCATACCACCAAGTCAATCCAGGCCACACGCCGCCCATGAGCCCTGAGTAATTGGACGGGTCGTAGAGCGGGTCGTTACGCGACGCGGTGCGCAGTCCCGCGGACGTCCAAAAATCCGGCGCGTTGAGGCGGCTGACGATGCGGAAGCCCGTTTCCTCGCTGCACGCTGCGAACATGACAGGAAAGACTTCGTCGCCGGTGACGTCGGTGTGCACGTTGCCCTCGAGGTCGATGTTGAGATAGTAGAGACCGTTGTCGGGATTGATCAGGTGCCGGTCCATCGCCGCACGTACTCGCTCGGCGGCCGCTCGAAAGTTCTGCGCGTCTTTCCGGTGACCTGCGCCGTACGCCATCTCGGCTGCCTCGCGAAGGGCGGCGACGCACTCGGCGTTGATCTCGGTGACGGCCCCGTTGATCGTGTAGAGCGGAATGATATTGCGCCAGCTCGCAATCGCCCAGACGTTCCCGCGCGGATCTCGCGCCGTGCAAAGGACCAAATCCCGCTCGTCCATCTGCGACATGATGTAGTTAGCCGCGCGCGCTACCGACGGATACATCGATCGTAGCCATTCGAGATCGCCGCTCGTGCGGGCCTGATGATGGACCGCGCAGATGTAGAGTGGTGTGTCGTCGTTGATGTTGAGCCCGTCGTCCTCGATGCGGCCGGTGACGGCGTCGTAGAACTCGGGGAGTTTGCCGCTTTCGTACTGCTTCTCCGCAATCTTCTCGAGCAGTGCGCGTGAGAACGACGGCATGAAATAGTCGTTGCCGTAGACGAACCACGCGCTGTCTCGAATGACGACCGCGTTTGAGGCGCCCGGGTCGTTCGTAAACGCAAGCCCTTGCGGATAGGAGGCCATCACGCGGCGCATGTTGACCTTGCTCCAGAGCGCAGCCTCGTTGATCGCAGGATCGGGTGTCACCACCTGCGCGTAGCGCAGGCAATCTTCGAGATGCGAAGTGGTTGATTCAAGCGCAGAGCGCATATCGGGCAGCTGCGAATAGTCGCGCACGGCTTCGGAACGCCCATTTACGAAGACGCCGGCGTAGACCGTGAACTCGTAACCTTGTTCTGCGCCCAAGTCGATGTCCATTTGAAGTGCTCCGAGAACGTCGCCCGATGCTTCGATGGAGCTGGAGAGCGCGTGAACGTGTGACGGATCGTAGACGCTTCCGAAATCGAAGGAAACTTCGTATGCGGTCGGCGTGGTACTCAGACCGAAAATCCGCACCAGTTGCGGAGCGGACCGGTTCCAGGCAACGAGCGCTTTCATTCGCTCGTCGTACGCGGCTTCGATGTCGGCACTCGTGCTGCCGCGAAGGCGTGCATACGCGATGATGCGCAGCCGGTGCTTCGCGCGGTCGCGGCTGGTGAGGCGGACGTGCTGATGCACGACCGGCGGATCTTTTCGGGGATCGCCGTCGACGAGAGGAACGAAGGTCGTCTCCTCGACGAGAACGCTTCCGGCGATCGTGTAGGAGACACGCTGATATGCGGGATGGATCTCGAAGTCACGGCGTGGTCCGTCGGGACGCAGTCCGATGAATGCGGCTGCGTCTTGATGCAGCGAGCGACTCGCGCCGATCGGCAGCGACATGCCACCGTAGCGAAGGCTGATCGTTCCGATCAAACTCTCTCCCGCCGCGACGGCAAAGACGCGTTCGACGACGCCGGTATTCTTCGTATTGATCCAAACGGCGCCGTTGCCGAGGCTCGCACCCATACCCAACTGTGAATCCGGCAGATGAAAGGCCGGCAGCGGTTTGTGCGCCATGCGACTGTGCTTCTAGATCTTTGCGGCGATCGCCGCCTCGGAGCAGAGTCCGAAGCTGCAGCGCCGCTCCACGTGAACGATGCGCCACCGATCCCGGTCCAGCTCCTCGATGACGCTGCCGGGACGGCAGCCCCCGACGACCACCGGAACGACGTCGTGCACGCGTTTCCACACTTCCGAAATCAGTCGCGCCGCGCCGCCCTCGCCCTCGGCAAGACCTCCAATGCAAAGAAGACCGCTATCGCTTAGAGCGCCGTAGGCGCGATCGAGGAACGCGCGAATGCGCTGCGGGTCGAAGAGATCGACCACGAAGAGGCTCAAGACGCGGTCGAACGGGCCGTCATCGGGGTGGTAGGTCGTGACGTCTGCGCGAACGACGGTGGCCCTCGGTGACCACGGAGCGATCGCTTCGTGCGCCGTCGTGACCATCTTCGCACTCAGATCCGCTCCTAGATACCGGCAGCTGGGAGCGAATACTTGAGAGAGCAGCATCCGTGCCACGCGACCGGTTCCGCAACCCGCTTCATAGACGTTGCACGCCGATCCGAAGTCGCCGAACTGCAACAATACCTGCATCGCGGGATCCTCGTAGAAGTATTGCGTGTCTTGCAGCGAGCCGATGCGATCGTAGAGTTTGGCAAGCCGATCCGAACTCATGAACGGCACACGCGGATTCCTATCGGAGCGGATTGCTCCAAGCGCCCAGGTGGATGCCGACGGACTCGACGATCACGAAATCCCAAACGAGATAGCCGCCGACGAAGATGCCGACCGCAAGTGCCAGCGTGTTGCGCCGTGCCCTGTGCAGGCGCGTTGCCTCGTCGGCGGGGCAGTTCCTCCCGGGGCGCATCGCCCAGAGAACGGAGCCGACCGTGATCGTCAATCCCCCGGAAACGAAGACCCACCAGTAGCGGCGGAAGAGCGCTTCGCCCAGCGCGCCGGCGGCGGAGATCGACAGCAGTCCGAAGAGCGCGAGGATGAGCGGGCCGGCGCAACACAGCGAGGCGGTGAATGCGCCGGCCAGTCCTGAGGTGATCGCGAGACGCCTTCTGTTCACGCGGCTGCGTGCGCTCTGCGAACGAAGCGGGAGGCAACCAACGCGGTGACGGTTCCGAAGACGAGGTGCGACAAGGCTGCTAACGCGAGCGGTTCCTTCTGCATCATCGCGGCCGCCGGCCACACCGCGCCGACCGCGTAGAAGTTGACAAGCCACAACGCAATGCCAAGCGTGAGACCCGTCAACCAGAGCTCGCGCGTCACGACGTTGACGATCATTGCGTAGACGAGTCCAAACATGACTGAAAGCATCATGTGGATCATGAGCCCCGCCACGATGACCGCCACGCCGCCCGTCATCACCGCTTGCGGCCCGAGCGCAAGCCCGCCGATCATCTTCGGCATAGCCCAAATGCCCATGCCCATCATGCCGGTGAGCATCATCGTGACCATCGCCATGGTGATCCCGCCGATCAAGCCGGCGATAGCGCCGTGGACGTAGTCGAGGCGAAGTTTTTCTAATGTGTCAGTCTGTTCTCGTATATGTGAACTCATTGCATCTCCTGACCCGCTTTATAGCGCAGGATCGTCGTGGCTTCTGTAAGGGCGCTCACACGAGCGATGCTTTACGCGCGTCTAAGCTCCGTTGCGCATCGAGCGCTCCCAGCCGGAAAGCGTGCGCGACGCCGCGGGTGTCGTCAAAGCCGAGAATATCGATTTCCAGCGGCTCCTCGGGCCGCAAGCACCGCACGCGAATCTCACGCCGGCCCGCTAAGGAGCCGTTGCGGATCAGCGCATTCGTCGCTTCGACGAGGCGAAGCTCGTAATCAAGCATCCGCTGCTGGAGCATGACGAAGACAGCGCAGATGAGGTGGCCGACGCCATGCTCCGGACAAGAGCACGCGGCATCGGAGACGGGATCGACGAAAACCACCGTAAGGTCGGTGGCGCCGGCATCGATCGCCAATGCGATTGGCGAGTTATGCACGAGTCCGCCGTCACCGTAGCTACGCACGCCATCTTCGAACTTGAGCGTGATGGGAGCCATCAAACCGGGCAGTGCGGCCGATGCGAGAACGGACAACGCGAATTGTTCCGCCTGCAGCGCGCGCCACTCGCTCGTCTCAGCGGAGTCGTCGACGCGCCGGATCGGCATGCCATCACCGTTTGCGTAGAAGATCGCGGGAACGCCGAGCGTCACGTTCGTCGCGGCAATCATCAACCGGCACCGAATCGCCGAGAGATCAAGGAAGGTGCCCAGCTCGCGAGCGAGCGCCGCGATTCGTGGCGGCAACGGGCCGCGTCGTTCGCGGAACAGATTCAGGAATCGCATGTCGGAGAGCGCGTGGATCAAGCGCCGGGCGTCGCTCCAACGCGAGCCGTTCCCGAGTGCGTTGAAATCGGCGAGCATATGGCGCAACTTGGGAATGTGCGGCAAGAGCTTCGGCACGCGTGACGGAAGCGTGTCTTGCCAGAAGGATTCCAGCCTATCGGCGCGACCCGAAGCAACGAATGCAGCGTTGATTGCGCCGATTGAGGCTCCGGAAATCACGTCGTAAACCTGCGATCGCGCGAGCACGCTCGCCACGCCCGCTTCGTAGGCTCCTCGCGCGCCGCCGCCGCTCAATACCAGGGCTCTCACGCGTACGGTCTCGCGGCCCTCGCGCGAATCAGCGCTCTCGCCCAGCCGCCCGCCAAATGGATGCGAGCGTGCAGGAACCCCTCGGAATCGGGGATCGGTGACTCGATGGCGTAGCCGGCGCGCAGCGCCTCCTGCACGTCTTCAAAAATTCGAATTCCCATGTACTGATTATGACTGAACGGTCGACTCGGCGGCAGTAAGCCGTCTAACGCTGCGGTTCCGTAGGCATCCCTGGTCACGTATGCGAATGTCGGCGGCGAATGCACTTTGACGACCGCCACGGAGCCAAACAACCTCAGCGATTCGATCCGAAACGCGCGGCGGCTCTGGACGATCCGGCGCGGTTTTCGTATCTTCCGCCGGCGGACGTGCTCGCGCTGCTCGATCCTTCGGTAGGAGCGACCGTCCTCGACTTCGGAACCGGGACCGGCGCGTATGCGATCGCCATCGCGAGGGTGCGCCCGGACCTTCACCTGATCGCGTTGGACGAGCAGCCGGAGATGCTCGAGCTGCTTCGCGCGAACCTCGCCACAGAACGCGTGCCGAACGTGGAACCTGCGTCATCGACGGACATCAGCGCATTGCGATCGAGCGTGCCGCGGATCATGGCGATCAACGTGTTTCACGAGCTCGGCGACGCCGTGCTTCACGCGCTACTGGAATTGCTTGCGAGCAATGGTCGCGCCGTGTTCGTCGATTGGAGCGCGGAGGTCGAACGTCCGGTCGGACCGCCGCGCGACCACGTGTACACGCTAACCGAAGCTCGATCTCACTTGGAGAAGAAAGGGTTCGAGATCATAGCGGAGCGCCGATTCCCCTACCATTACGCACTCGTCGCAAAGCGCGCACACTTGTAAGATAGCTCACACTTCTCGCTGAATCGTGTCGCTGTGAGGGCTATTACGGACTCGTAACACTCTTCGGAGTACGCTGAGTGCGTATGAAGAAGAGACTACGAATCGCAACCGCACTCGGCGCTCTCGGCATTGCGTTCACTACTGCCGCCGCGAGCGCGCAATCACCCGGGGTTGCGCTTGTTTCCAATGTCGCGAAGCCGCAGATGATCGTGGTGCAAGTTGGAGAACTCAATGGCGACCGTAACGCTGCGATCGCGTGGCAGGCTCCGACGATCTGGCAGCACGGCTCTGGGGTCGGGCGGCTGCAACTCGTTCCGGAGTTCTCCGCCGGCTATGCGGACGACGCGCGCGGTTCGATCTTTCGTAACGGTCACGGACTCTGGCACTTCGGCGCGACGGCATTTCTTCAGTGGTACGTGACCCCTCGAAGCTACGTGGAGATTGGAACCGGTCCGAACTATTTTACGCAGACGCGCCTCGGCAACCAGGAGATATCGACCAGGTTCCAGTTCGGGGACTCCATCGGCTACGAGCAGAGCTTTCCGGGCACGCCGTGGGGCTTCGGTGTGCGGTTCACCCATTACTCGAACGCCGGCATCAAGAGACCAAACTTTGGCGTGAATTTCCTCCAGCTGGTTTCGCGCTACAGTCTGAGATAAAGGCGGGTGTGGAGTCATGTTACGCGCTCGCCTCGGCCAATGTGCTCGAATCGGAGTTCTCGTCACGGTAGGAATCCTGCTCGCTACGACCGCAGCACTTTCGGCAGATCGCGTGGCGACGCTTCAGGTCATCTACACCTACGCGACGGACGAAGCCTACAATAAGCACGCGGTGGCGGAGCCGGATGGAACAGTCTTCATCTCGACAGGCGACATCGACATGGAATGGCTACGCGATTCGAGCGCGGTGATGCTGGCGTACCTGAGACAAGTCCGCAGCACACCGGCAACCAGAGCGGCCGTACGCGGTGCGATCGCGCGGCAAGCCCGATACATCCTGCTCGATCCATATGCAGACGCTTTCCCCGAGAACTATCGCATCGGCGAACGAAAGTTTGAAGTCGACTCGCTGCTCTATCCAATTCGGTTGGCGTTCCGCTACTGGCGCGACGATCGCGACCGGTCGATCTTCACGCCGCGGCTCCAGCGCGCCTTCGCGCTGACCCTAAGAGTCTTGCGGAAGGAACAGCATCACACGATACGTTCAAGGTACCGAAACGCTTTACATTCTTCAGCGAACTGACGCCCGTCCTCCAATCGGAGACGCTGTGAGCGGGCTTACATGTGAGAGCGATTACAGATTCTCATGTTTCGATTCGCGTATGCTGCGTACGTACTATGAAACGAATACAAATCGGAATTTCGGTCGCCGCTCTTGGTCTCGTGCTTGTCGCTACAGTGGCGAACGCAAGGCGGCGGCGCCAATTTTCGTGCGTGGGAGCGGAGAACAGGGGGTTTTGAACTCGTGATCCAGCATTGCAAAGGCTACGAAGTCATCCGCCTGCCGGAGTGGCTCGATTTTAAGAAGACATCCGAGCTCCACGCGCACTTTGCCGCGCTCGCTCGTGAGGGCCGGTTCTGTCACGTCATCGACATGAACGGCGCCGACCCTCACTCCATCAAGGCAATCTCGGCGATGATCGTCATCCTGCGCTCGGTTAGAGAACGGGGAGGAGACGTGCGCCTGGTTGCGCCGAACCACCACGCTCGAAGGATGCTTGGCGTAACGGGTCTCGACAAGGTCTTTCGCGTCTTCGAAACGGTGGATAGCGCCCAGGCTGTCGTGTGAGGTCGCTTACATCGGGGGCTATGGCCCCCGATGTAGACTCGCATCGAGGAGGCCGAGACCTATAGTGAACGTTGATCTCCGTTGACGGGGCCTGCCCTTCGCGACTACATGATTCTCAAGAGCGTTCGCGCGGTCTGTCCGCGCTGTTTCGCCGAGAACGACCACTTCGATCCGCAGTATCCGGACGACATCTGTGATGGCCATTTAGCCGAGCGTTATGGGAGGGTTTATCTACGGCGATTCTGCCGCAGAGGACACGGCGAGGTATGGTCGCTCTACGAAGAATCGGCCGACATCTGGCGTTACCTGCAGCAGTGGCGCGTGCCGACGAAGACGATCAATCCAGACACACAGGAGATCTTCCCCGTTCCCATGGGATACGAACACGGTTTAGGTCCCACCCACCTGCAGCATTCCTGTATCTACTTACTCGACATCACGTCGCAGTGCAATCTCTCGTGCCCGGCGTGCTTCGCCTCTTCCAGTCCCGACGAATCGCTCTATCTCCCGCTCGACCAGATCGTTCGGGCCGTCGAGACGGTGATCGAACGCGAGAACGGCAGGCTCGAGGTGGTGATGCTCAGCGGTGGCGAGCCGACGGTCCACCCGCAGATCCGCGAGGTGATCGAGCGGCTCGTCGCCCTTCCGATCACGCGCATCATGATCAACACCAACGGCATTCGCCTGGCGAACGAAGATGCACTCCTCGAGTTTTTCGCACGGTACCGCGACCGCGTTGAAGTCTACCTTCAGTACGACGGGCAGCGCAGCGACACGCACGTTACCTTGCGCGGTGTCGATTTGCAAGAGACGAAGCAGCGCGCCGTGCGGCGTCTCTCCGGGGCGCGCATCTTCACGACCTTAGTGATGACCGTTGCAAGACAAAACGCCGACCAGATCGGCGAGGTGCTCGACACGGTGTTCGACACGCCGTTCGTTGGCGGCGTCTCGTTCCAGCCGCTCTTCGCGTCGGGACGCGCACCGTGGCTAGATCCGATGAATCGGGTTACGACGACCGGCGTGCTCCAGCGCATCGGCGAACAATCGAAACATAGGTTGACGCCGCGCGATCTCATCGCGCTTCCGTGCAGTCATCCCGACTGCTGCGCGATCGGCTACTTTCTCCGCGACAAACGCGGCAGGTACCGAAGCCTCGTTTCGATCGTCGGTGAAGAGACGCTCAAACGGCATTTGAGCATATTCGGCAACAGCATCTCATTCAGCGAGGGACTCGGTGTCGTACGCGAGGCACTAACCGGCGTGATGTCGGAGACGATGACGCTCTCGCGTCCGGAGCTTGTGAGGTATCTAACAATGCTGTGCGATGCATGCGGAATCGGCGGTCTTGCAAACCTTGCGGGTGCCTTCGGCGAGGACCGCAGCGCGCGCTTCGTCGGCGAGCGGGTGAAACGTGTGACCGTCAAACACTTCATGGATGCCGACACGCTAATCGCGGAGCGCCTCGAACAGTGCTGCGTTCACGTCGCCGGTGCTGGAAACGACCCGCTGCGCATGCCGTTCTGCGCCGCGCGGCTCTTCCCGAAGGTCCGCGCGCGGGTACTCGAGGGAACTGTCGCACGGGAGCGCGTGCTTGTAAGCTGACACACTGCGCGAGGCCTTGCCTTCTGTTAGGCTGGAACCATGATGTCCGCTTCAGACCTTGCACTTTCCCCTCCAAATGTCGTAGATGCCGGCGACGACAGCCTCTCCGAGTTCAAATGGGAGCCGGACGTTCGCGTCCTCATCCTCGCTGCGGTAGCGGCCGCGCTGTGGGCTCTATTCTTCAAGTTCGACCACGTGTGGCTTTATGCGGCGCTCGTCGGAAGCGGGCTCGGCGCCACAGCGCTCTACTACGATTTCAGCGTGCTGCGCCGGTTGAAGATGAAGTTCAAGGATACGCTCCTGTCGCAGTGGGAAGAAGTCAACCAGATCTGCTGCTCGACCTCTCCTCCCGACGATCTTTGCTCGCACAGCCTTCCATGGTGGCGTGCAGACTGGCGCATCCTCGGCCTCGGTCTACTCGCCCTCACCCTTTCCGAGATCAGCTTCGGTGCCGGCATCCATGCGCTTTGGCCGTATGCCGTACTCGCAAGCAGCGTCGCGCTCGCCGCCCAATACTACGACTTCGTTGTGCTCTCCGGCGCATTCAACAGTTTCCACAAGGCGACGGAACGCATTTACAGGAAACAGGTTCGGCTCGTCGCGCTGCTGCCAAGGAGATAGTTCCCAATGCGCATCGGAGAGCTGGCCGCTCGAGCGGGAGTGACGCCGAAAACCGTTCGTTACTACGAGCGGCGCGGGTTGTTGCGAGCGCGGCGTACGCCGTCGGGTTACCGCGGCTTCGAGGAGCGTTCCGTCGATATCATCTCGACGATTCGCCGAGCACAGGCACTCGGTGTAAGACTCAGTGAGCTGAACGATATCATCGCGCTTGTCCGCGACGAGAAGCTGCCATGCGCAAACGTCCGCGAGCTCCTTGCTGCAAAACGACGCGACGCCGCCGCGCGCATCGACGAGCTGCATGCGTTCGACCGCTTCCTCGCGCGGCTCGAGCGCGCTGCCGACCGCAGCGACACACCCTGCCCAATCCTGTCGAATGTTCCGCCGCGCCGAACCGGTCGGTGAGGCGCCCTTCGCAGATTCCTACAGCGATCGCCGTGAGCGCAAGCGGTGCGAGTGCGTTCGATGCCGCGAGCGCACTCATATGCCTGACATATTGCAACTCGAGCGGTACGAACATCATTGCCGAAAACATGCCGACGCAGGCGAGAAACGTCCCCGCGGTTCCAGTCAAGCTTAAACCCTTCCCTATAGGGCAAGGTCAAGAGTCAGCGAGAGTTGGCGGTTGCCCTCGAGGTTCGTTAGCGAGCGGTGCCGAGGACGCCTTGCAGGACGCGGTCGAACAGGCCTGGTTCGAGCTTGTCGAGATCGAGCACCATATGGCGCTCGCCGTCGAAACAGACGCCGCCGCTCTGTTGGAGTTTGCCCAACTCGATGGTGCAGGTTTCGCGCGTTGCGCCGATGAGTTGCGCGAGCTCCTGGTGAGAGAGACGAATGCTTATGCGGACGTTCCCGTCGGGACGTTGCTCGCCGTGCTCGCGAGCGAGATGACGCAATGCATGAACGAGCCTAGCCCGCACCGAGCCGTAGGCCAGGCCGGCGATGCGCGTCTCCATCTCGCTGCGCCGTTTGGCGATCTCCGAAGCGACCATCATCGTCAGTTGCGGTTTGTGGCTCATCAGGCGTGTGAAATCATCGACGGATGCGGCGCAGATGTGCGAATTCTCCAGCGCTTCGGCAAACGTTTGGCGCCGTGCTTGCTTGAAGAGCGCGAGCTCGCCGAATACGTCGCCAGGTCCGAGAATCGCGAGGGTCAGTTCTTTGCCGTCCTCGGTGAGGCGGTAGAGGCGCACGTGGCCTGTCTTTAGCAGGTAGACCGCATCGCCGAGGTCGCCTTCGGCGAAGACGATCTGTTTCGGCTCGTAATCGTGTTCGTGAAAAAGGTGCGCGAACTTCTCGACCTCTTTGAGTGGTACGCCATGGAAAAGCCTGCTGTGCTGGAGATACCAGACCTTGTTCGGCACTGAAGCCTCCTTCCCGAGCAGTTCGGCAATCACCCGTCTCAGGCGTTCGACACTCGGCGTTCCCGTCAAGCGGTGGCCGTCGGGAAGGATGAGCGCCGGCGTCGCGGTTACGCGAGCGCCATCTGCATCGGCCTGCGAGCGCTCGCGTACCGAGACGTCGATGCCGCCAAACTCGCGCGCGACTTCGGCGACGCGGTGCTCGGCAAGTTTCGAGAATGCGCAGTCTCGGCGACCGTAGAGGATGAGTTCCACCGTCGAATACTAGCGGCACCGCCGCGGACGAGTCTGTAAGCCAGGTCACGCCCTCACCTCATGACGGCGCCGCCTGCCAGGTCGAGAATCGTGCCGCCCGTTCCTTCATGCCTGGAAGCACCGATTTTAGCGTGAGGAACGTTGCGGTGAGATTCGCATCGACCGATCGCAGCATTGGTTAGGCGGCTTTGACGATGAGGGCGCCTTCGTGCAGTGAGACTTCGGCGGAACTTCCTTCCTTGATATCGCCGCGCAGGATCGCTGCCGACAGCGGCGTGCTGATTTTCCGCGACACGGTGCGTTGCACGTACCGCGCGCCGCTGCCGGCGGCCATCGACTCGAGCGCGAGGTAGCGCTTCGCCTCCTCCGACAGACGTAAACGCATGAGGCGCGCGTCGAGGCGATGGGCGAGGGCATCGACGTGGATTGCGACAATTTGTTCGATCTGCTCGAGCCCGAGTTCGTTGAAGGTGACGATCTCGTCGATACGGTTGAGCAACTCCGGGCGGAGCACGACCTGCATGTCCTCTTCGGAGAGATTGGTCGTGAGAATGACGATCGCGTGGCGGAAGTCGATGCGGCGGCCCTTTGCGTCCGTTACCTGACCGTCGTCGAGAATTTGCAGCAGAATCGCGGCGACGTCGGGGTGCGCGCTCTCGAGGTCGTCGAAGAGGACGACGCAGTATGGTCTACGGCGGACCGGCTCAGTGAGCTGGCCGGGCTCGTCGTGGCCGATGTAACCGGCCGGTGCACCGAGCAATCGCGAAACCGCGTGCGCCTCATTCAATTCCGACAGATCGATGCGCACGAGCGCGGCATCGGTGCCGAACAGCGCTTCGGCCAACGCTTTTGCGAGTTCGGTCTTACCGACGCCGCTCGGTCCGTGGAAGAGGAAACTCCCCAGCGGCCTGTGCGGATCGTGCAAGCCGGCGCGTGCGCGGCGGATCGCGTCGGAGACTGCAGCGATGGCGTGCTCCTGCCCGATGACGCGCTTGGATAGCGTTTTCTCCAAATCGAGCAACGCATTCGCTTGCGATTGCGTCATCGTTTCAACCGGGATACCGGTCCACTTGGAGACGACAGCCGCAACGTCTTCACGGGTGACGCGAGGCGAAGTCCCATGCGCTTCCCTCGACGTCGTTCGGCGCTCATGCACCTCACTCGCTCGGGATGACAAAGGCACCTCACTCGTTCCGGATGACACAGCACCAGACTCATTCTGAATGGAAGGCCATGCGCTAGCGTGGCCAACATTTCCGCGGAGTGCGACGGAGGCCGCTGCTTCATCTATCAGGTCGATAGCCTTGTCGGGCAGGAATCGGTCGGCGATGTAGCGTGCCGAGAGCTGTGTTGCGGCTTCGAGCGCGCCGTCGGGAATCGAGACGCCGTGATGAGCGGCGTAGCGGTCGCGCAAGCCGCGCAGGATTTCGAGCGTCTCCTCGGGCGTCGGCTCGCTCACCATCACCGGTTGGAAGCGGCGCTCGAGCGCGGCGTCCGACTCGACGTACTTGCGGTATTCGTCGAAAGTCGTCGCGCCGATGCATTGCAGGTCGCCGCGTGCGAGTTCGGGCTTGATCATCGACGAGAAATCGAGTGCGCCTTCGGCCGCACCGGCGCCGACGAGCGTATGCATCTCGTCGACGAACAGGATTACGTCTCGCGCGCTGCGGCGTACTTCATCGAGGATGCGCTTCACGCGTGATTCGAACTCGCCGCGGTATTTCGTGCCGGCGACGAGAGGGCCGAGCGAAAGCGCTAGCACGCGCTTTCCGCGAAGCGCCCCAGGCACTTTGCCGGCGACGATTCGCTGCGCCAGCCCTTCGACGATTGCGGTCTTGCCGACGCCCGGCTCGCCGACGAGCACCGGATTGTTCTTGCTGCGTCGCGCGAGAATCGAGACGACGCGTTCGATTTCGCCGTCGCGGCCGATCACCGGATCGAGGTTACCCTCGCGCGCGAGATCGGTGAGGTCGCGTGAAAACGTTGCAAGCGTTGGGGTATTGGCGCCGCGCAAGCGGCGCGTGAACTCGTCCATCGGAGAGATCCCGGACGGCCCTTCACGGCGCAGTCGTTCGGCCAGAATCGCGCTGCCCGCAAGCAGTCCGGTGGCGGCAAGCGCCGCGCCCAGCAACGGCAACGCGGCATTACGCCGCGCGCATGCCGCGCAGAGGCGCTTTTCGCCATCGACGATGACCGCCGGCTGTTTCCCGCAACTATCGCACGTGACGTTGATCACTGCCTATGGTTTCGCGAGAAAGACCACGTTTACCGTTTGGCTGACGGTCGTGTTGCCGGTTTCAAACGTCGTTGGTCCGTGAACCGCCGTCGCCATGCGCGCAAGCGGTTGCGGGACATACGAATACCCCAGATTCACCGACGCGATGCCGACGATGTGAAGGTGCGCCGCTGCGGCAATAGCCGTTGCCTTCGCGGTAGCATCGGCAACCGCCCTTTGCATCGCTTGCGTTGCGGCGGCGGTCGTGTCGGCGAGACCGAAGGTGACGCCGTTGATTCGGGTAGCGCCGGCGCTCGTAGCCGCATCGACGATTCGCCCTGCAAGCCCGAGGTTGTTCGTCTTCACGGAGAGGGTGCGGTCAACGGTGTAGCCCGAGCGATTGTTCGGCGGGGCGGTGTAGCTGACGTAATAGGAGGAGAACGAAATGTCATCGCGTGAGACGCCGAGAGCGGTGATAGCCGAGGCGACGCGGTTGTAGATATCCGAGTTGCTGCCCACGGCCGCGCTCGAACTATGTCCGTCGTACGTTTCCACCGTAAGGCTCACTACGGCCTGATCGGGAGGCAGCGTCACGCTTCCGGCTCCAGTCACTGCGATTTGTGTCGCAGTTGCCGCTTTGGCCGATAAGGGGAAGAGAAGAAGCAGCGCTACGATGAAGAGGGATCGAGAATAAGCAGGCATGTCTATCCTTTCTTGGATCGTCTTCGGATTCATCGTCGGGGCTCTCGCCAAATGGATCGTGCCTGGAACGGCACCGGCGGGCATCCTGGGCGATACGATCATCGGTATCGCGGGTGGGATCCTCGGCGGTTGGCTCAATCACTTCTTTGGGGGCGCCGCGGGCGGGTTTTGGAACTGGCAGAGCTGGATAACGGCGATGATCGGCGCGGTTGTCTTGCTCCGGGCGGCACGCGTGCTGTACGAGAAACGAGGGGGGTCGGCCGGGCCGACCGCCTAAATAGAAACCGCATGGCGTATATCATCACCGAACCGTGTATCGGAACGAAGGACAAGTCATGCGTCGACGTTTGCCCCGTCGACTGCATCCACGGCAAGGATGAAGACGAGATGCTCTACATAGACCCAGAAGTGTGCATCGATTGTGGCGCCTGCGTCTCGGCGTGTCCGGTCGAGGCGATCTTTGCCGACTCCGACGTACCGGAGAAGTGGACGAGCTACATCCAGATCAACGCCGATTACTTCAAGAAAGCGGAAGCGTGAGAGGCGGCGCGCTGTTTGCCTTGGTTATGGGCTTGAGCTTTGTGGCGCTTCCTTCGCTCGGGATGACACGTGTACTACAGCGAGCCGAAGGCGAGCATCCTTTCGGCGGGCGCGACTTGAGCGTGTTCGCCTCGAGCTCGTTCGGGACGACGACCGCGCAGGTGATGCCGACGGCGACGCCGGCTTCCTCTTTCATCCCTTTGGCAGAGCCAACGCCGAACGTCGGCCCCCCGATCCTCGTTGACGATCTCATCGCGCAAGCGCACGAATACGATAACAAGCCGGTGCAGGCAACCGGCACCGCGCATAACGTACGCTCCGATACGACCCCGCGCGGACCGGTGTTGCAGTTCGATCTTTGCGGGCACCGCTGCATTCGTATCCTCGACGCATCGAACCCGTCGATTACGGATGGCACAACGACGACGATCGAAGGCGTCTTTCACCAGCACTTCTCGCTCGGGCGCTTCCGAGCAGACGATATCATCATCATCGCTCCCGGCGGCCTCCCTCGCGATCGCTCGCAAGACTGGCGCCGACAGCTCGAGCAGGGTCCGTTCGCGACCCCGCAACCGCGCTAGATGGATCAAGCAATCGAGAAATTCTTTGCTTGGGCCCCGTGGGTCATCTTTGCTTTCATCATTTTGGCGGCGTACCTAGCGACGCGCGGCAGTTCCTCGCGTACATCGAGCGCACAGACGTTCGCGTGCGCGCAATGCGGGAAACGCGGGGCGCGCCAACAGATGGTGTCGGTCGAGCACGAAGGCGCAGTTGGATGGTACTGCGCTCACTGCGCGGCGGCACAAGAAACGGAAGTCAGCGCTACGTCGAGCTAAGGCGAATACTCGACATTCGCATCGGCCGCTTCAGTTCGCGGGTCCGGCGGCTCGAGCGCAAGTGAGATTACCATCGTTTCGTGCACCCATGCCGGTTTGTACGGCGTCGGCTGCGCAGACGTGAACGTCCACGATCCATCGGGATTGGGTGTTCCCTTTGCGAACGTGATGCCGGTCTTCTCGAGGCTGACCGTATCGATGTATTTCAAGTTCTTGCCCCGCAGTACGAGTGTGCCCTTGGGGAGATACGCGACCGCGCTCGAGATCGACGGCATAGAGGGAAAGATGGAAAGTGGCTGCGGAGCGCTCGCGATGCGGTCATCTTCCTCGATCACGGCGCTGCCGGTCGCGCCGCCTGCCGACGACGCATCGACCGTAGCCGTGACGCTGTCTTTCGTCCGTTCGAGATCGGTAACCGGAATGACGTTGCCCAGGCCGTCATGTACTACGACCGACTGCACGCAGCTGCCCATGCCCGCACCCGCATCGGTGAACGTCAGCGTCTGCGATGGTTGTCCTGCGACTAAATCCATTGGGCCGCTCGTCTGCAGGTGCCAGTTCGCCGCATGCGGCTCGACGATGTCGACCGGAGGCGAATCGTATCGGTCGAATCCCCACAGGCTCGAGATCGTTGCCGTTCCACCATGGTTCAATGACGCGACTTCGTTCGCGCTCAGCGTGGCACTGTAACCGAGCACGGGATCGTAACTTGCCGGCACGTCGAATACGTTTGCGCCCGCCTTGATCACCACATCGTGTGAACGGAAATAGACGGGAGAACCGGTGAACGGCATCGCGATGTCGAGCGAGTCGCCCGAGAGGCAAAACGGCAATGCGGGAGCGGGTCCGTAGGCAGGCGTTTGTGGATTAGTCTCTCTTGCGCCGATCTCGAAATAGACGATCGTCGACGGCTTTCCCGCGGAGGGATCGTATTCGGGCTGCTGGTTTACGTAGACGTTTGTCGAGCTCGATCCCGGTTTGACGGTGCCCGGTACGAAGATGTAATGCGCGATGACTCTTCGCTTGGCGAGCAGTTCGTAGATTGCGCCGATCAGCATGCCGTAGGTTGCGGTGTTGATCGACAGCTGGCTCGTAAGAGCGGCGGTCCAGTTGATGTGCGGCGTGCTATCGTATCCGGACGTGATTGCTTGAGCAGCGCAGGCATACTGCGTGCTTGCCGCGACGGTGGGGTTGAAGCAGGTGGAGCTTCCCAGGTCGTATCCGAAGAGCGACTGCGTTGCCGCGGCCAGCCGCGCCCGCGCGTCGGGGAGTTCGCTCGGCTGCATAGTTGCCATGGCAACGAGAAACGAGTGCAGGACGGATTCCTTTGCCTCGGCGTTCGCCGAGAGTGTCGCGGTGTGCAACAGGAGTGCGCGGTTCTTGAGATCGGTAATTGCGTTGCGCGCATCGGGAATGCCGTGGCCATAACGGTTACCGTTCTCGGGGACGAGGAACATGATCGGCGTCGCTTTTCCATTATATGGCACGCGCCAGACATATCCCGGCTTCGCTTTGCTCAGGTCGGAGTCGCGAATCGGGAAGGTCGGGGCGTGCTGCAGGTAATCCTCGTACATGTCGGCGACGACGAGATGCCAGCGCGGGAAGCGGCTGAACTGCACGCCTTTCGGGAACGAGATTTCTATGGTATCGCCCGGCTGCAAAGCCGGTACGAGCGTCGCTGGTAACGTTTCACCGTGACGCTCCACTTTGATATAGACGCTCGCGCCGAGGATATGGAAGGCGGAGTGATCCCGACCTATGGGCGCAACGCCAAGGAGTATGGCGCATGCAAGGAGCATGGCAACGATGCGCGACATCATAGCGGGTATTTTCTTGGCGAGAGATATCTACCGTCCTTCGGTATCGATCGCCCGATTGGGCAAAAGGCAAGACGACCGTCCAACAAAGAGCTGTCCCCTGCGAATGGCGCCGTTCGTATGGGAAACAGAACCCCAATCGTTCGAAAGGAAGGACAGACCATGTGCTACGCGCTCTTGATCCACAACGATCCCGCGATCGCCCGGTCGCTGACTGAGGAAGATCGGCAACGGCTCGTTCCGGAATGGCAGGCACTCACGAAGCTTCCCGGCTTCGTTTAACGGCTTCGGGCTGAAAGAGCCTGAGACGGCCACGACGGTGCGTGTCAGGGAAAGGTTCCGGCGCGAGAGCGAGAGGCCTCCGAATAGGAGCGTCAGGAACGGTGGACAATTGCAGCGATTGCCATCCAGGCACCGAGCGCGATGATGACCGCTGAAAGTCCGACCGTGACGACATTGCCGAAAAGCTTGTTGTGGCTCTCACCGATTACCCGGCGGTCGTTGACCAGCACGAGCAAGAAGCCGAGAACGATCGGCAGCACGAAGCCGTTAAGGGCTTCGATGGTAATCGTCAGCTGGATGAGATGCAGGCCTGGGATCAATACTATCGCAGCAGCGACGAGCACGCACGCGAGATAGAGCGCGATAAAACGTCGCGCGCGCAACCCGTCGTTGAGCGAGCAACGCCAGCCGAAAGCCTCGCCGAACGCCCACGCCGTCGCGAGTGAGACGACGAAGGCGCCGAGCATCGCAGCGCCGATCAATCCGACGCCGAACGTCAGCCCCGCGAATTGGCCTGCCAACGGTTGCAGAGCGAGCGCGGCATGCGCTGCATCGGAAATCCGAATGTGACGGACGTACAAAGTCGCCGCCGCGGTGACGATGATCGCACACATGACGACTTGGGTTAGAACCGAGCCCATAGCCGTGTCGGCGCGAGCGAAGCCGAGATCTCGGCGCTTCAAGCCTTTGTCCACGGTCGCACTCTGCTGGTAGAAAATCATCCACGGCATGATGACCGCGCCGATGTTCGAGGCTACCAGCAGCAGATAGGCTTGATTACCGAGAGGTTGCTTCCCCAGCAGTCCTTGCACTACGAGCGTGTGGAGCGACGGATGCGCCATGAAGGCGGCGGGTATGAACGCTAGTTCAACCGCGCAAAGCGCCAGCGCAAAGACCTCAACGCGTTTGTACGACGCCGTGAAGATGACGACGCAAAGTGCCAGCGCTGCCAGAACGACGAGAGGCACCGGCGGCAGGCCGAAAATGAGCGCGGCGCCGGCGATACCGGCGAACTCC
>JAKAPO010000181.1 GCA_021807065.1 bacterium | reverse complement strand
GCCGAGGGCCCCGTCGCCTTCGCGAACGCCCTCGATCGGGCTTTCGAGCGCGGCTGCGTGCCGCTCTCGCCTGAAAGCGCAGCAGCGCTCTCGCTCGACGTCTGGGCCGACGCACTCGCTGCCTGGTACGCAACGGCGCTTGCCGCATGATCCGCGTCGCGCACGTAATCTCTGCGACCGGCACGTACGGCGGGGAACGCTTCGTCCCGGCGCTCGCGCACGCCCAGCGTGCCGCGGGAATCGACGCATTGGTCGTCACCGGATGCAGCCGTCACGACGTCGTCTCTCTTGCCCGCAGGCTACGTGCGCTGCGCCCGGAGATCGTCCACACGCACCTCGCTCACGCAAAGCACTGGGGTCGCTTGGCGGCTCTTCTCACCGGCGTCCCGCATATCGTGCACACGGAGCACGCCAACGATTTCCGCTCTCCTCTTCCGTTGCGACTCCTGAGCCGGTTCCTGCACGCGCGTACGGATCGCGTCGTCGCCTTCACGCAAGCGCAGGCACAGCGTATCGCAAAGTACGAACGCGTCCCGCTCGATAGGATCGTCATCATTCCGAACGGCATCGACACAGACGAGCTGGAGAGCTGTCGCCGAGATAGCGCGCGAGCCGCGCTCGGCATCGAGCCGGAGATTTGCATGATCCTTTGCGTTGGCAGACTCGATGCGGTCAAGCGGTACGATCGCGCGCTCGAGGCGCTCGCTCTTCTCCCGCAGTCGGCGAACGTGCATCTCTTCATCGCCGGCGACGGCCGTTTGCGCGAACAGATACGCCGATACGCGAGCGAGCGTGGTGTCGCCGATCGCCTGCATCTGCTCGGCTATCGCAACGACGTGCCGCGGCTCCTCTCCGCCGCCGACGTCGTTCTCAATACCTCGGAGAGTGAAGGGATGCCGCTTTCCTTGATCGAGGCGCTCTGCTCGGGCATACCGGTCGTCTCGACGCCTTGGCCGGGCGCAGGCCAGTTTCTCGCCGGCAGCGCTCGCGTCACGGCCGACTCGAGGCCGGAGTCGATTGCCGCTACCCTGCAAGCGGCACTGAGCGACGCGCGGCAAAGCACGCCGCTAGACGATCTGCGCGAGCGTTTCTCTATCGGCCGTGTGGCTGCAAAGCATGCGAGCCTGTACGCAGAAGTACTTGGGCGCGAGCAAGCGCAGCATGCATCTCCGACTCCAAGTAGCGTAGCACCTGACGGTCTGCCGCCGTTGGAGCCGCGTTACTGAAAGCAACGTCTCCCGAGAGGCTGCTCAACTGCTCATAGACGTGCACGGGGTAGCGGAGAACATCCTCGCCTTGCGTCGCCTTCGGTTGGAAGAGGAGATCCAGCACCGCCTTCGCTTCGGGCGTCTTGAGTTTGCGCAACGCCTCTATCGCCGTTCCTATCCGCGCAAGGTCGTGGTGAATACGCATCAAGAAGGTGAACTGCGAGCGTAATCCAGCGATCGACATCCCGGCATTCGGGTCGGCCGCGACGCGAACGCTTGCGCTCCGCGTAACGCCGCCGACGGAGACCGCGACGCGGTAGACGCCCGGAACCGCGAGCGGACCCGAGAAGCCGCTCATTCGCCACGGATCCGAGTCCTTCACCGGTTTAAATCCGGCGTACCGCAAGTTCCACACGACGCGATTCATGCCGGCATGCGCCTTTTCGACGTGCATCGTACGGATCAGGTGCGTGCCGTGGTAGATGTTCACCGTCACCTTCTCCTTCTTCGTGGGAGCACGCTGAAGCCAGAAATCGACGTACGCGCCGTAGGCGGGATCCGTCCCGAGTTGCGTCTCCGACGCGAACGTGATGCGCCCGAAGCCCCAGCGATACGCCGTGCGCATGGCAAAGATCGTCAACGGCCGCGCGGCAACGGCGGAGGTGTACTCTTGGATGGGATGCAGGTCGTCGAGAACGTAGACGCCGCGACCGTGCGTCCCTACGACGAGGTCGTCGAATCGGCGCTGCACGGTCAGATCGTAGACTGGTGCGGTGGGAAGACCGCCGTGCATGCGACGCCAATGCGCGCCGCCATCGAAACTCAGATAGAGGCCATTCCCCGTGCCGAGATAGAGCAGCCCGCGACGGAACGGGTCTTCTTTTAACACCTCCGAGTAGGAGGCGCCGGTGAGGTTGCCGACGATCGAGTGCCAGTGCGCTCCGTAGTCGTGGGTAACCCAGAGGTGCGGCGAACGATCGCCCAAGAGATGCGTGTCGACCGTAAGATAGGCCGTTGCCGGGTCGAAACGCGACGGCGACAGGCAACTCACGCGTCCCCATTCGACCATGCCGGGGATACGTGCGGTGAGGTTCTGCCAGTGCTTTCCGTCGTCGCGTGTCAGCCAGACGAGCCCATCATCCGTCCCGACCCAGAGCAGCCCCCGGCGCAGCGGTGACTCGGCGATCGTGAAGATCGTGTCGTAGGTCTCGACGCTCGTCGAGTCGTGTGTGATCGGGCCGCCTGTAGGACCCTGCTTGCTCTTTACGTTTCGCGTCAAGTCGGGGCTGACGACGTGCCAGTGCATCCCTTCGTCGTCGGACTTGAAGAGAACGTTCCCGCCGAAGTATAGGGCGCGTGGTTCGAGTTTACTGACGGCAATCGGCGCCGTCCATTGAAACCGGTAGCGTAAGCGGCGCGCGGACCACCCGATGCTGTCGAGCGGCCAGGGCGCAATCGAGAGCGCCTGATTCGTCTTGCGGTCGAAACGGGTGAGCCCTCCGGTGTATCCGCTTCCGTAGATGAGGTTCGGATTTGCCGGATCGAAGAGTATCCATCCGCTCTCGCCGCCGAACGTGGTGAACCAATCCTTGCCGCCGATGCCGTCGACTCTCGAATTGCTTGGCCCGCAGGCGCTGCCGGCGTCCTGAATCTCTACGCAGATCGTGTAGGGTACGCGATCGTCGGTGGCAACGTGGTAAACCTGCGAGATCGGAATCTGCGGCAAGATCCAATGCTTGCCGGCATCCATGGAGATGCCCGTTCCGCCGTCGCCGACGAGGAGCAGCCGGCGCGAGTCGGTCGGATCGATCCAGAGTTGATGGTTATCGCCGACGCCGGGGAGCCGTTTCAACGTCTTTCCGCCGTCGGTCGTCTCGTAGAGGCTCACCGAGGGGAAGTAGACGTGATTCTGGTCGTGCGGATCGACGGTGAGTTCGAAGAAATAGAACGGACGCTGCCATATCTTGTGCGAGCCGTTGACCATCTTCCAGGTGGCGCCGCCATCGTCGCTGCGCCAAAGTACGCCTTCCTTCGACTCGATCAGCGCATAGATGCGTTTCGGATTCGAAGGAGCGTACGCGAGCCCGATCCGGCCCATCAGCCCCGTCGGTAGGCCGTGCCCCTGCAGCCTCGTCCAATGTGCACCGGCATCGTGGGAGATGTAGAGGCCGTCCTCCGGACCGCCGCTATTCATGATCCACGGCTTTCGCCAGATCGTCCACGCACCGGCCAGCACCGTGTTTGGATCGGCCGGGTCGATCGCAACGCTCGATGCGCCGGTACGATCATCCAGGGTGAGGACGTGCTGCCATCTCTTGCCGCCATCGCTCGTCTTGTAGATGCCGCGACTGGAGCCGCTTCCGTAGATTCGCCCCTCGGCGGCGACGTACGCTACGTCGGGGTCGTGCGCGTCGATCGCGATCTGCGCGATGTGCCCGGTACCGTCGAGGCCGAGATGCCGCCACGTCTTACCTGAGTCGTCCGAGCGCCAAACGCCGTCTCCGGGTTCGATGTCGTTGCGAATGTTTGGTTCGCCCGTGCCGATATAGACGATCTTCGAATCGGACGGCGCGACTGCGATCGCGCCGACCGAGCTCACGCCGGGTTCACTGAAGACCGACGCGAACGACGTGCCGCCGTCGTCGGACTTGAAGAGCCCCCCGAGGCCGCCGACATAGTACACGTTCGGATTCCCCGGAACTCCCGCGGCTGCGTCGAGGCGCCCCGAGTCCGGACCGATACTGCGGAACCGTAACGCAGTAAACGGATCGCTCGGCGTCGCGCTCGGTTGCGGCGCCGGCACCGCCGCAACTGCGAAGTATCCGCACAGCGACACGAGCGCGGCTGCCAGCGCGCTCATCCGTCCTCGAACCGCTGCTCGCTCGCCGACGACATCGAGGGAACCGCTTCCCGGTAAATGCATTCCTAGTAGTTCCACTGTTTCGTGTTCTCTCCGTTAACGAGATTGCCTCGCCCAGTTCAGGATGGTGCGCCGGTGGCGTAAGCGCCGCGCGGCGTGCAAGAGTACGTTCAAGCATCAACGTTGCTCCCTGGCTTCTGCTGCCGCAACCGCGCGAGACGGTCCTGTAGCTGTAGAGCAATCGTCTAGCGAACTATCTCGCTAAGGCAGCATTTTTGTGCTCCCGGGTGGCGAAGGCGTCCTTAATCGTCAGAATTGCCTCCCACGCTCCGCGCTGCACTGCCTGTTGCGAGTCGCTCGCTTCGACGCGCTCCAGCGTTGGAATCGCGGCTGCATCCCCAAGCATGCCGAGCGCCTTCGTCGCCGCAACGCGCGAGCTGATCAGAGGATCCTCCGAAACGATGCGCAGCAATTCGGCGAGCGCGAGCCGCGGGCGCTTCACTTTGGAGGCCAGTTCCGCCATCGCGACGATCGCGGCCGACCGCTCCTGCTCCTGGGTACCGTACGCCGTCCGGGCCTCGATGAGCGGAAATGCTCGCACGTTGCCAAGCGCAGCCAGCCCTTGCAACGCGCCCGCCGCGACGGTTTGCCGGAACGACGGCCGATGCAGTGCACTCTCCAGAACAACGTAGCTTCCCGGCGCCTTCAGCGCTCCGAGCGCCGCAAGCGCGCCGCTAGCTACCATTGGATCGGCGTCGCGCGACATGCCGAGCAGCGTCGCATCGATCGCAGCATCACCGCGTTTCAGTTTGCCGGCGGCACCCTCCGCCGCTAGACGCACCCGCTTGTCGCGGTCATGCAGCGCGCCATTCACGGTCCCCACGTCGCCGAATTGCGCGGCGACCGTGGAAGCGTCCCCACGCAGACCGTAGAACGGATCGGAGAGCACGACACCGCGCACGGCGCGCATCGCTGCCTCACGATCTGCACCCTTTGCTCTTGCAAATCGGTCAAGCTGCTTCAGAGCCCACTCCCGATCGCCTACGTGACGCGCGTGCGCTACCTGATAGGCGAGGGCGCTCACAGGCTTCGGAAAGGTCAGCTTGCGAAGAATCTCGTCGCCCGCATCGAACAGTACCATCTGCGGTTCGCTCACGACGTTCGCTATCGTGACGACCTGGTGGTTTTCGTCGATCAGGGGCCTGGCGCGAACGACGCTTCCGCCCGCGTATATCTCGATCGCGACGGGCATGCGGAATGGCCAACCGTCATAATTGTGCTGCCTCACATCGAGTATCAGCGTATGTGTTGCGGCGTCGTACGTTTGCTTGACGTAGTAATGCGGATAACCGGCACGGTAGAACCACTCGTTCTCGAACCACGTCAGATCCGTGCCGAGTGATTTTCCGATTGCCGCGAAGAACTGATGGGT
>JAKAPO010000180.1 GCA_021807065.1 bacterium | reverse complement strand
GATCGGCTCGAGCCACATCGCTAAGCGCCTCCCGCAGCATGGCGCATGATTGCTTGCGTCGCAAAGTACAGGATAACCGTAAGGATGAACCCGCTGATGACAGTGCCCCAGAGGGAGTCCAACGGATTTTTCACGTGCAACCTCCTAGCAAAGGGAATCGTTTTGTACTTCCTTCTTTCCGGGGCATCCGAGCGCCTTGTCTTCCAAAACGGGACACTTCTCGTGAGTACGGGAATCTGAAGAAGCGATGGTCGCACTCACAGCACTCCTCGTCGCCGCGCTGGGCAGCGCGCACCCATCGGCCGTACCCAGCCCCTACGCGATCTATGAGCGCGCCGAGGCGTTTTGGTACGGTCAAGACTATCCCGGCTATCTCGATTACGATGTCGCGGTGCAGGTAAGGCAAGGAGACTCCGTCCGCGTCGAGCGTTACCGCAGCTCCTTCGACGCGACGAGCGGCGCGATCTGGGTCGACAGCGTCAGCGACTACGAGCGCACCCATCCCGTGGTCGTCCACGGAATGAACTTTTGCATTCTAGCGCTCTGTCTATCGAAGCCGGTACCGCCCATCGACTTTATCGGCGTGCCGATCCTCACCCCGACATATACCTTTGGAATGGCGCCGTTCATTCCGGTCGCGCCTCCCGATAGCGCGCAAGCGCAACGAGCGTTAGTCAACCAGATCCGGCGCGAGTTTCACGATCCGTACCCTCCTGGTCGTAAGCCGCTGCAAGTCGCGAAGAACGGCTTGCCGACGATCGCGCGCGCGTCGGTCACGGCAGGCGCCTACGACATCTCCCTTGTCGGCTTTGAGAACGTGCAGGGGCATGAGTGCTACCATCTCTCCCTGCGCGCGCGACGTGACCCCGGTCGGTACCGTCTGCGCGACCTTTGGATCGACGTGCGCAGCGGCGCCACGTGGAAGCTGCGGGAAGCGCTGAACTTCATCGACGGACCCGGGACTACGGTGCCTTGGACGGTCGACTTCCAAAACATCGGCGGCGTACAGTACATCGCTCGGGAAGCGGCTGACGCGCCGATTCGCTATCAAGGCCAGACCTACTCGCGGACCGTCGTCAGCTTTGAGCGTGTTCGCGCCGTCACGATTCCGGAAGAGCATCCACTTTACATAACACCGCAAACCGCAACGCTCAAGGAACCTGACTGACGCTTGGGCGCGCTGAACACCCCGGCTATGCTCCCACCTCGCGCCTCGCCACTGCGCCCGTGGTACACGCAACGGCGGTATCGATTAGGCTGTTACACGCTCCTAGATACGGGTACGGCGGGCTACGGCCAGCGACTGAGCGTTCGTGTAATAGACCATGCCTGGCGGCGCGTCGCGCTGCTTTCTCACGAACTTTCGCTGCGTGTAGTCAACCACGACCCTTGCGCTCTCGCGCGCGCGTGAGTAACCCGCAGCTAGCGATGCCGCCAAGGCAACGTCTTCATCCGGGGGTGGCGACCGATCGTCGCGCGACAGGATCACGTGCGCGCCCGGCACGCCGCGCGCGTGAAACCAAAGATCTTGCGGCCGGGCGACGCGAAACGTCAACTCGGCATTCTCGAGCGGCGACCTGCCTACGAGGAGACGCGATCCGGCAGCCGTGCGAAACTCGAGTCGTTTGCGCCGGCTCGGAGGTTTTCGTGGGGAAGAAACAGCACTGCGGCGATCGAACAGCCCGAGCGCGGTCTCGACGTCGGTCAGCTCCTGATCTTCGGCACGCTCCGCCTCCCACATCAATGTCTCGAGCGCTTCCCGCTTCATCCGAAGAACGCGCTCGCGCTCATCGAGATGCTCCACCGATCCGCGCAGTTTGCGGTAGCGCTCGAACAACGCCTGCGCTCGCGCCTTGGCCTCCTCACGGTGCGAGTCATCGAGTTCGTGCAGCGTGGCGTAGATGTGCTGCCCTTCGGCACGCAATTCCTGACGCGCACTAACCTCCACCCTGCGAGCCTGCAGCTGCCCGAGTTCACGCTCGATCGTGCGCATGCGGTGCGCTATTCGGCGCCCAACTGCCGCGCGGCGCCTCTGCGCGCGCGATTTCTCGGCGGCATCGCTACGCGCGTCGCGCTCCTGCGCGAGAACGTCAAGCAACGATGGTTCGCGGTTCACCGCGACACCGTCTTCTACGAGCTGTGGAAGAGGAAGAAGATGCACTTGCACGAGAGCGCCGTCCCTGCGGTACACGTAGACGGGCGAATGCAGCGCCTCGTCGCTCTCGAGGAACGCGAGCGCCTCCGGTGGAGCCGAAGCCTCCGCGATCAGGCGCGGTAACGACGGTTCGCCGTGAAGCGGAGGTGGGACGTACGGCTTTCCCGGCAGAACGGCGCGCGCCGGATTCTCGGCAAGACCAAACTCCTTGAGCGCCGCCACGACGTTTTCGCCTTTCGCGAGCACGGCGTTACCAAACCGCGGAACGAGCTCGACCCAGAGGTCTAGTTCATCCGACACGCCGAACCGCGAGCGGATGGCGAACATGAATCTGAGCAATCGGTCACCGCGTCGCGGTAAGACCGCCCTTACCACCATGCCGCGCAGCGTTCGTGCGAGGATGCGCGTGAATGCGCTGCCGGCGCCAGCGGCAAGCTCTCCCGTCTCAAGCGTGACGAGCGGCGGCGAGCCGAACGCGTCGATGCAGAGCAAACTAGACGCCTTGCGCCGCCAGAGCGAGAGCGCGACACGTCCGTCCGGTAGCGATCCAACGTCGGCAACGCGCGCCCCTCGAATGCGCTCCTGGATCTCGGAGCCCAAGCGGCGCACCAGCGCCCAGTCGGTCAGCATGCAGCGCTACCGTTCTTTCGCGGCCGTCGCCGCCCTCGCCGTGCTTGCAGCCTGTAGCCGCGGCGCCCCGCCTCACCCGCAAGGCTGGCCGCAGGTCGCCCCGCATGTTTGGGCTACGATGAGCGGCGCCGGGCTCGAGCGCTATCAATACACCTCATACGCTACGACGGGGTCGCTTCCTGAGCTCGCCTCCTCGCAAGCGGTGGCGACCGTCCAGCGTTACTACGGCGCGCACCTCCTCTCGAGCAAACCCTTCACGCTCTGTCCGGGGGAGGCGGGCGTCGCCACCTATAGCCTGCCGAAGGGCCGCATCCTGGAGGTCGCTTTTGCGGTCTTCAACGGCAATGCGGTTCTGATCTATTACGAACGCCCCAAGGCCATCGCCCAGTCCCCCGCTGCGGTTGCGGCGATGCGCCAGAGCGTCTGTTTTAGCCTGTGAAGGGGGGTCCGGGGCTCCTTTTCGTCGTCTCCGGACCCTCCGGGGCCGGTAAAGACACCTTGGTCGACGCGGTCCGGGCGAGGATGCCGCGGCTGCGGTACTCGGTCTCGGCCACCACTCGGGACCCCCGTTCGGGAGAGGTCGACGGCGAGCACTATTTCTTCCTTACAAAGGAAGAGTTCGAGCGGCGGCGCGATGCAGGCGACTTTCTGGAATGGCGCGTGTATAATGACAGGCTGTACGGCACTCCGCGGGATTACGTCGAGCGCACGCTCGCCGAGGGGTATGACGTGGTCATGAAGCCCGAGGTGAACGGGGCGCTAGCCGTGCAGGCGGCGTACCCGGCGGCGGTCCTGATCTTCCTCGTTCCCGATAGATTCTCGTACCTGCGCGACCGGCTGCTGACGCGCCGAACCGAGACGAACGAGGAGATCGCGCGCCGGCTCGAGATCGCACACGAGGAGATGAAGTACATTCGCAAGTTCGACTATATCGTGGTCAACGAGCAGCACCGCGCGGAGGAAGCGGTGGAAGACCTGGAAGCGGTACTCCATGCGGAGCGTTTCCGGATTCACCGGTACGGTGACGAACAGCTACGCAAGGTCGAACGTACCTAACAGCGACAGTTTTATACAGTTAAGGAGAGACCTGAGCAAACAGTATGAGCAAACCCGTATTCGGCGACCTGGACGAACTGCTTCGCCATGCAGACTCCAAGTTCAGTCTCGTCAATCTCGCCACCAAGCGCGCGCGCCAGTTGAACAACTGGATTCGCGTGCAGCAACTGCCGCCGATGGATCGGCGCGAGTACTACGCCAGCGAACCACTCGTCGACAAAGAGACGATCAACCCGAATAAACCCGTTTCTATCGCGCTCGACGAAATCGCGGCCGGCAAGATCGCGTACCACAGAACCAAGGAAGGGATCAAGTAGCGGGCAGTGTGCGGCATCGTCGGATACATCGGCCCGAAGGACAGCGTCCCGATAATTCTCGACGCGCTCCACCGGCTCGAATACCGCGGCTACGATAGCGCCGGCATCGCGGTGATCGACGAACGCGGCCGCCTCTGCGATACGAAGGCGGAGGGCAAGCTCGCGCGGCTGGCCGAACGCCTTCGCAACGGCGAACCGCTCTCCGGCCCGGTCGGCATAGGCCACACCCGGTGGGCGACTCATGGCCGGCCGTCCGATATGAACGCACACCCGCACCGCGACTGCCACGGCAGGATCGCCGTCGTGCACAACGGCATCATCGAGAACTACGCGCCGCTACGCGCGCGTCTGCTCGAATCCGGCCACGTCTTTCGCAGCGAGACCGACACCGAGGTGCTCGCGCACCTGATCGAGACGCACTTGGAGGCAGACCTCGAAACAGCAGTCCGGCGGACGCTACACGAAGTTCGAGGCGCGTACGCGCTGGGCGTGATCTCGACGGACGATCCCGAGCACTTGATCTTCGCGCGCAACGGCGCGAGCCCGTTGGTCATCGGCATCGGCGACGGCGAAATGTACGTCGCATCGGATACGCCGGCGATCCTGCCATACACGCGCAAAGAGATCATTCTCCAAGAAGGCGAGATGGCAATCGTGGGACGCGACGGCTGGCGGCTCACCGATTACTCCGGGAAAGCCATCGATCGCGACGTCGTGCAGATCCGCTGGGATATGCGCTCGGCCGAGAAAAGCGGCTTCAAGCATTTCATGCTCAAGGAGATCTTCGAGCAGCCGAATGCGCTTAAGGAGACGCTCGCGGGGAGGATCGACGAAGACGGCGGCGTCCACGTGATCGAAGAACTCGGTGGGATCGGTAAGGCGAACCTACGGGAGATCGCCAAGATCGCGATCACCGGTTGCGGCACCGCCTACTACGCCGGAATGGTCGGGATGTATCTGCTGCGTTCGCTCGTACGTCTCCCCGTAGAGATGGAACTGGCGAGCGAGTTTCGCTATGGCGATCCCGTCATCGATCCGCACACGCTCGTCATCGCGATGTCGCAGTCGGGCGAGACCGCAGACACGGTCGAGGCGGTCAAGATCGCACGACAGCGGAAATCGTCGGTTTTGGGCATCTGCAACGTCCTCGGCGCGCATCTCACTCGTCTCGCCGACGCTACGCTCTTCACGCGAAGCGGTCCGGAGATCGGCGTCGCGGCAACCAAGACGTACGTCGCGCAAGCGACGGCCATGGTGCTGTTCGCAATTGCCCTCGCACGTCTACGCAATAGCGCTCCCGAGAGCCACCTGCGGGGGATCGCGCGCGGCATGCGTCTCCTGCCTGCCGCCGTCGACGTCGTTCTCAACACGTCC
>JAKAPO010000179.1 GCA_021807065.1 bacterium | reverse complement strand
GACCTGACCGGTCGTGACGTTATTGACGCGGGTGAGGTTTTCGTCGATGAAACGCTCGTAGTGCCCGAGGTCGAGATCCGTTTCGGCGCCGTCTTCCGTAACGAAAACCTCGCCATGCTGATACGGGTTCATCGTTCCGGCGTCGACGTTGATGTACGGATCGAGTTTTTGAATCGAGACGGTGATCCCGCGGGCCTTGAGCAAGCGGCCGAGCGATGCCGCCGTGATGCCTTTTCCTAGCGAACTGGCCACGCCCCCGGTAAAGAAGATGAACTTCGCCACTCGGGACTGTCTAGTTCACCGGTTTCTCTTTGCGACCCTTTTGCCCACTTGGATTCAATGACGGCAGTCCCTCAGCATTCGCGGCGGTCACGAGTGCGTCGTCGGCACATGCAAAACTGACCTCTCCTAGGGCCCTTGACGACTTCCATACGAGGCAACCTGCAAGCTGTAGGGCGTCATAGGCACGCAAAGCATGGCGGTCGATGAGACCCAGCGCCGCCTCTACGAGCGGCTCGTTCACGGGGACGCGCTCGAATCGTGTTTCGAAGTGTAGAGAGAATCGCTCGAGAATCCGAGACACATCGGCGCTCGCTACGTCACCGACGCGCTCGCGCCGCCGAAGCGCCGAGCGAAATTCCACTGGCGTCAACGACAGGACGGCCAGAGCATCCGTGTCGTCTGCCTTCGCGAGGCCGATCATACGATCGCTGCCGGGCTCGCGAACGTAGAGCTTGACGAGAGCGCTCGTGTCTAGGAAGTACGCCGGCATCTATCGGCGATCTCGAAGGACCGTTCTCGAGAGCGCCTCACCGCGGATTCTCACAGGCTCAAACTCGTGCTCGGTACTGTGCTCCGGCGACTCGGCACGCTCAGTCCAGTTCCACCTGCCCTTGAGCTTCGTCAGCGCTTCGGCCAGTTCCCGGTCCGTCTCCGGCGCCGGGTGCCGCAGCATATCAACGATCGCGCCGGTAAAAGTGCCCGCGTGGAACAGACGGACGGCGTCTTCAGAAGTCTCCGCGAGACTCGGAAAACAACGTACGCCCTGCTCCAGGAGCGCTTGCTCGAGTTCTTGCCCCATGATCGTCTTCACCCGCGTCGAGTCTTCACCCGAAAAATCGCGCACGACCTGCGTTATTTCGGACCGGCGGACCGTCAAGAAGGCGCGGGTGCCCAGCCTCTTCTTCAGGTCGCGTGCCACAAGTCCTAAGTGCGCTCTAGTAACCATTTTTATAAATCCTTAACTAATATTTTTATATATTTCATATTACAACTAACTGCACGCGATGTCAACGGTCACGACGCGGGCCATTCCCGCATAATCCATCCGTACGGCGATCCTCGCATCGTCGAAAGCGGCTTCGGCCAGCTCCCTGAGCGCGCGTATCGTCGGCGGTGCGGCTTCGAGGAGCACGTTTGCGCCGGCGTTGAGACGTTGCGGCAGCATCTTGAGCAGCCGACGATACTCACGCAAGCCGTCGGGGCCGCCGTCGAGCGCTTCGCGCGGTTCGAAGGCCAGAGCAGTCGGTACCTCCACGCTCGGGATGTAGGGCAGGTTGGCGATCACGCAATCGAACCTAAGCGCCGCACCTGAAGGGAGAAGATCGGCGAGCTCGAGATGTACGGCGCCTCCCGCGACGGGCTCGGCATGACACGGGGCGCTTCCCTCGACACGCTCGGGGTGATAGAGGCCAAGAGCTTTGGCATTTGCTCTTGCGACGGCAAGAGCCGCGGAACTGCGTTCGGTCGAATAGACGATGCAGTGAGGTAGCTCTGCTGCCACCGTGCAGGCGATGGCGCCGCTGCCGGTGCCGACGTCGACGACGACCGCCCGCGAGTGCGGCCCATCCTTCGCAGACCGCTCTCGAAGGAAGGCGAGGGCCTCGTCGACGAGATGCTCGGTCTCCGGGCGCGGGATGAGCACGCGCTCGTTCACGATGAATCGCCTTCCGTAGAACCACGCGCTGCCGGTCAGATAGGCGACGGGAACGCCCTGCGCGCGGCGCTCGAGGAGCGAGTGCAACTCCTGCGATTGCGCCTCCGTCAGGACATGTTCCGGGTACGCGATCAAGAAGGAGAGCTCGCGGTCCAATACGTGCGCGAGCAACAACTCGGCGTCCGCCCGCGGTGATGACGAAGCCGGTGAAAGCACCGTCTCGGCCAATTTTAGAGAATCGCTAATGCTGGGCATGTGCTAAGAGGCGCCTCCCTCGACGTCGCTCGGCGCGGCGCCTCGCTCGCTCGGGATGACAGGGTGGAAGGCCGCGCCGTGCGCGGCCAACATCGAGGACGCATGCCGCCTACGACTCGTTCACTGGTTCGGGGATGGCAGGGTTAGGCGGCGGAGCCGGCGAGCAGACGCGCGCGCTCGTCGCGCAGCAGATCCTCCACGAGCGCTCCGATGTTACCGTCGAGAATCCCGCGAATATTGCCGTAACTTTGGCCGGTGCGGTGGTCGGTCACGCGATCTTGCGGAACGTTGTACGTTCGGATCTTCTCCGAGCGGTCGCCGGTGCCGACTTGACTGCGGCGCAGCATGCCGGTCGCCTCTTCTTGTTCGCGTTTGCGGCGCTCGTAGAGGATGGCGCGCAGCATCTGCATCGCCCGCTCGCGGTTCTGCTGCTGCGATCGCTCCTGCTGCGATGCGACCACAACCCCCGTCGGCACGTGGGTGATGCGCACCGCCGACTCGGTCTTGTTGACGTACTGCCCACCGGCACCGCTCGCTTTGAACGTATCGATCTCCAAATCCGACGGCTTGATCTCGATCTCTACGTCTTCATCGACTTGCGGCAAGACCGCAACGGTGGCGGTTGAGGTGTGGATGCGCCCTTGGGCCTCGGTCACCGGAACGCGTTGGACGCGATGCACTCCGGATTCGTGCTTGAACCACCGGTACGGCTGCTCGCCTTTGACCGCGAAGACGATCTCTTTGAACCCGCCCGCTTCGCTCGGGCTCTCAGAAACGAGCGCGATCTTCATGTGGCGCGTCTCGGCGAAGCGCAGGTACATGCGCGCGAGATCGCCGGCGAAGATCGCGGCTTCGTCGCCGCCGGCACCCGCTCGAACCTCGATAAAGACGTCTTTGTCGTCGTCCGGATCCTTGGGAATCAGTAGCTCGGAGAGCCGCTCCTCCAACTTTGCGCGGCCGGCCTGCAGCGCTCGCTCTTCCTCCTCGGCAAGTTCGCGCATCTCGGGATCTGCAAGCAACGCGGCGTTCTTCTCCAATGCGTCGAGCGTGCGCCGATACTCGCGGTAGGTTTCGACCGATTCGGCGATTCGAGCGCGCTCTTTCAGCAGGGCGGTGTAGCGCGCCTGATCGAACTCGCCCCCAGCGGATAGCTCAGCCTCGATCTCGTCGAATCTACGGCTCGTTGCCTTGAGGCGTTCGAGGGCGCGTTCATCCACGGCAAACGCTTAAAGCTGGGACGCGGCTTCTCTCGCTTCGCGCGCCTTCTTGCGGGCCGCTGCCTCCTCTTGTTTGCGCTTCGCGATGGCGGCGCGTTGCTGGAACTTGTCGACCCGGCCCGCCGTGTCGACCAACTTCTGCTGGCCCGTGAAGAGCGGATGGCAGGCCGAACAGATCTCGACGGCTATCTCCGGCTTGGTCGAGCCGGTGGTGAAGCTGTTGCCGCAGGCACAGTGGACCCGCGCCTCGGGATACCAGGCGGGGTGGATCTTCTCTTTCACAACGCCTCATTATAGCAACGCGCGCAAGACGCCCGGCCCTCGATGTGAGGTACTCCATCAGATCAAGGAGGAGCGCTCGGGCGGCCGCCGCAATTCCTCACCTGACGGCCGTTCGGCTGGCATAGGTCGCGGTCCCAACCTCGCTTCCCGGCATAACAAGGCAACCGGACGATAAGGAGATCAATAATGCGAAACCTCTTCGCGGCGGGCGTGGTGGCGCTGCTCGCAGCGGTACTCTTCGACCCCGCTGTAGCGCGCGCCCAAGGCTCCTACGGGTCGCAGCCCGGCCAAGTCAACTGGACCGGGATCTACATTGGTGCCAACGTTGGCGAAGCCATCAATCATGACACCGGGGTCGAGACGTGCGCGATCGGTGGTGTCAAGTACCCGCCCCTTTGTGTCTACCCGGCGTTCGGCAAGATGAATGCGCTCGGCTTTCTCGGCGGCGTTCAACTCGGCGCAAACTGGCAGGCGGGTCCGCTCGTGATCGGCCCCGAGTTCGACTATCAAGGATCGACGCTCAACGGATCGATGAACTTCAACGGGCTGCTCTGCTCGGTCGCCGGACCGTGCGCTCTCTCCGCGCAGGGCCAGTTCGACGCATCCGAAAGCATGACGTCGTTTCACAACGGAGCGGCTGCGCGTCGGAGTCGCTTCGGGAAAGACACTTGTCTATGCGACAGGCGGATGGGCTCAGGGAAATTGGACGCTCTACTCGCACATCGCCTCGGCCGCCATCAGCATTCCAGCCAAAACGAGCACGCAACGCAGCGGCTGGACCTATGGACTCGGGGGCGAGTGGTATGTGAATCCCCACATGTCGGTGAAGGTCGAGGGCCTTCTCTACACGCTGCAACCGTACACGACCTCGGCGAGCTTTGGCTCGCAGACGTTCGGCAAGGATTTCTACTTTCACGGCGCCGTCGCGCGAATTGGGTTCAACTGGAAGCTCTAACCGAGTGGATGCGTTGAGCCGCCTCCCTTGACGTTGCTCGGCCTGTCCTAAGCGCCCTGCGAGAGCAGCTCAGTCGAAGGGTTCGCTCGGGATGACCCGAGAACCGAGGGGCCGCCGTACGGCGGCCCCTCTATTTTGCGAAGCGATGACAACGTTTACGGCAAGTTCAGCGTGCCACAACCGCAGTAGCCGAACATCTTGTTCGCTAGAGCCCCACCAAACGGCACGCCAAGCCCGGTTACTTCGTCGTAGCCCGGTCCCGAGGCGAAGCCGATGTAGATGGTCGTTGGCGCAGGCGTCGGCGTCCCCGGCGGCGTCGGCGTCGGACCCGGGGTTGCTGCGATTCGCGTTCCATTCGAGCCGGCGCACACGTCGTAGAATGCGCCGGGTGAGCCCCCGGCGCAGCCGGCTTGCGTACCGTAACTGGCCTGCGCCTCCGCAATCGCATAGAATGCCTCTGCTGCCGCAATGCCCCAGCGGTACGGATGCGAGCCCGATCCGTGCGAAGCGCAGGTCGCATTCGCCTTGCATGCCGAGAGGAAATCGCCGAACATCGCGGCGGCCTCCGGCGCTGCCGCCGATGTTCCGCCCGAGGAACCGTAGCCGTAGCCGCCGGACGAGCCGAATGCAGCGTTGACGACGATCAGCACGCCCGTGCTCGGGTCAGCCAGCAACGAGATGTCGGGCGTTTCCCGTTTCGTTGCGCCGATCGGCGCGGCCGCCTGCCACGCCGGAGCGGCGAAGCAGCATGCCGGACCACCGCCGCTTCCGGGTGAGTTGTCGAGATAGCCGTCGCCGGCGAAGGTGGTGTTCTCCGCCCAGGACGTGATCTGCGTGCCCGGTTGCTGTCCGCCGCCGTACGTGAACGGTGCGTTCACCCCGCCTACGGC
>JAKAPO010000005.1 GCA_021807065.1 bacterium | reverse complement strand
ACCGTTGGAAGCGGTCGTCGCAGATTCCAGCTTCGACGCCACTCTCCGATGCGATGAGCAAGGCGATGAAACAAGCTGGTTTCACGTTCTTCGGAACGACGATCTGCTACGCGCACATGCAGGCCGCCGGCATGGTCAACGATCACCTCGTGACCTGTTTTCGCCACAAGCCCCTGGCTCTATCTGCGACGTGACCGTATGATGCAAGGGCACGATAAGCGGGCGTGGGAACGCGCGCCTGATCCGGATCGATGCGCGCGTGCGACAGGGGAGTGCCAAGACGACCGCGGCGAGCAGAGGCATTGATAGGATTCTTCGACTCCGTTCACTTCGCTCAGACAAGGCAGCCTGCGGCTCTCGGGTCCGCGGTTTCACTTCAACGACAACACGTAGAGCGCCACGTCGCGCAGGTCGCGATGCGAGAGCTTCCAGCGCGGCATCACCGGGTCGAGCGGCTTTCCGTCGTTGTCGATGCCGGTCGAGATCGCGCGCTCGAGCAGAGCCAACGTGTACGGATGAGGCGGTTGTTCCAGCGCGGCCGGTCGCAGGTCGGCGCTCACCGCGCCGTCGGGGAAGTGAATGCCGCCGGCGCCGTTCGCGCCGTGACACGCGGCGCAGTACCCGTACAAAGCCGGCGGTCGTGCGACGATCTGCACGCCGGCCACATCTCTTCCTGTTTGGAAGATCTCGCGGCCGTTTGAGAGCGGGCCTGCCGAAGCCGAGCAGGCGGCGAGTAGGGTGAGTGCAAGCGGGAACGCATGGCGGAAATACATCATCGTCAAGAACGCAGCTCTCATCAAAAACGTGCGCCAGGAGGACAATTCCCTCCTGGCGCGGTGGCGCGATGGAGATTTACGTTACTGGGACAAGTTCGGCCACTGCGGTCCCAGCGGCAGGGCGAACCACATCAACCCGTTCCACGTGGGCTTCTGCCCGTTGGCCATCGCCTCTTCGCCATAGATCGTAATGAAACGCCAGAGGTGATATGAGACGTCGATATTGCCTAAGTGCTGGCGCGTGCCCATCCCGTCGTTCAGGAACTGCTCGCCGACCGAGACGAGCGCTCGCGGGCCGACGTTGTCGTAGAATTCAATTCCCCCACCATTGCTCGCCGTCGCAGGAGCTCCCATGCCGGGGTTGCTGTCGAAGTTCATTTGGTAGGACGTGATAAAACCTGGGAAACCTTTGACGGGATCACGCTGCACGTAGAATCCGTTGGTGTGGTACTGATCGAAGCCACCCTCCGTAAGCGGCCAGGAGCCACGCGCGCCATACCACCCGATCTCGAGCGGGTTGTTCGGATTCGCGAAGGCGACCTTGTATTGCAGCGTCTTGTCCTGCTGCCAGTCGTAATCGTTGAATCCGTTGAGATCGGCACTGGAAGTTACGTACGCAATCTCCGCATCGAGATTACCACGGTCGTAGACGAACTTGTATCCCCACCGGTTTGCGTCCAACTCGTACGCATGCTCGCCGACGACAGCCTCGGCGTCCGCACCTATCGAAAAACCAGTGACGTCGAACCACTGGCTGAACTCCGACGGGGCCGGCAGCTCGAGTTTGCCCACGAAGATATGGCCCGCGCCGTTGAAGAGGTGGTTGTACGCGAACCACATCGTGTCGAGGCCACCGGCCTGACCCCCCTGCCAGAGCCACTGCTGAACGTGGAATGTGACATCGCTCCCGATCGAGCCGTCTAGATGCAGCCCCACACTACGCGCATCCCACGAAGCCATACCCGGGGTCTGTTCTGAATATCCTATCGGGTAGTCTATCCAGATCGGGAGCTCGCGGGCAAGGACGTGCGAGTCCAGCGGCGCATATCCGGTGCGCTGAATGTAACGGCCGTACGCATTGAGCGCCGGCACTTGAACGTGACACAAGGAGCACGGGGCGTCATAGGCTTGCGCGAAATTGGGCATTGCTTGCGCTCGTCGCATGTCGTGCGGCGAGAACCATACGAGTGCGACGAAAGTCGCGATCAAAGCCGCGACAGCCGTTGCATGCGTAACGAATCTCGCGGCGGCGCGCGCACCACGAGCGTTATGAAGGCGCGATTGCGATCTCATGCGGCAATGGTAAGCGATGTATGAGAAACCTCTGAGAAAAAGTGAAGAAACCAAGCCTCGCAGACTTTTATCGCTGCTTGCGTTTGATGGCTCGCCGTGTGGCTTCTTTGATTGAGCCGATCCCCATGCCGTAGTGTTCGATAAGCTCGTTGGGATCGCCCGATTGCCCGAAGCGGTCGTTCACTCCGACGAACTCGATCGGCACCGGATACTGTTGCGCTAGGGTCTCGGCAACCGCCGCTCCCATCCCACCGTGAATCTGATGCTCCTCTACCGTTACGACCGTTCCGCAGTCGCGGGCCGCTGCGAGTATTGTCGCTTCGTCCATAGGTTTTACCGTGTGGTTGTTGACCACTCGGCACTCGACCCCGTCCTCTTCCGACAACTCGTTCGCAGCAACGAGCGCGTTGTAGACGAGAATGCCGCATGCGACGATCGCGCAGTCGTCGCCGTCGCGGAACACTTGCGCCTTGCCGAGTTCGAAGGGCGTCTCTTCCGACGTGACGACCGGAGATTTCTCGCGGCCAAAACGCAAATATGTAGGTCCCCACATCCGAGAGAGCTGTACCGTCGCCTTCTTCGTTTGTATCGCGTCGCACGGAACGACTACCAGCATGTGCGGAATGACGCGCATGATCGCGATGTCCTCGATCGCCTGATGGGTCGCGCCGTCGGGCCCGACGGAGACGCCGGCGTGGGCGCCGGCGATCTTGACGTTCATCTCGTTGAGGGCCATGATCGTGCGCACTTGCTCCCAGGAACGGCCCGGGTTGAACATCGCGTAAGAGGCGATCCACGGAATCTTGCCCGATTCCGCCAGTCCTCCGCCCATCGCGACGAGCATCTGCTCCGAGACGCCGATCTGAAAGTAGCGCTCCGGGAACGCTTTCTTGAAGCCTTCCATGCGCGTCGACTCGGAGAGATCGGCGCAGATGCCGAGCACGTTTGGATCGGCTTTGCCCGCTTCGATCAACCCTTCGCCGAAGCCGTTGCGGGTCGGGACCTGTTTCAACGCCTCTTTGTTGCGATAATCGGCGAGACGCATCGTCTCGGCTGCTGCAGCCGCACTAGGAGTTTGTCGGATTTGAGCCATTTTCGGTTTCGGTGTCGAGTTTTGTTCGAGGACGAGGCGTCGAAGAGGGAGCGAAGCCGTAGCTTCGTGACCGACTCCTAGGCATGGGCGAGAATCCTTTCGCGTTCGGCACTCAACTCACGCAGCGCAATTTCTCCCTGCTCCCTATTCGGCGGCTTGCCGTGCCACAGGTAATCTCCTTCCATGAACGAGACGCCCTTGCCCGGCAGCGTGTGAGCGATAATGACCGCAGGCTTGCCCTCGACCTGCTTCGCGCTTTCGACGGTTTCAATGAACGCTGCGACGTCGTTGCCGTCGCATTCGAAGACCGCCCAATTGAAGGCGCGGTACTTGTCGGCGAGCGGCTCGAGCGGCATGACCTCCTCGGTGTTGCCGTCGATCTGAATCACGTTACGGTCGACTATGCTGATCAGGTTGTCGAGCTTGAATTTCGCTCCGGTGAGGACCGCCTCCCAATGCAGGCCGCATTGATGCTCGGCGTCGGATGTGACGACGTAAACGCGCCATGCTTTCCCGTCAGCCTTTGCGGCGAGCGCCATGCCTACGCCTTGCGCCAATCCTTCGCCGAGCGGTCCGGAGGTGGTTTCCGTCCCTGGAAGGCGTACGCGTTCCGGGTGGCCTTGCAGCCGCGTGCCGAACTTGCGCAGCGTCAGCAACTCCTCGAGCGGGAAGTAGCCCGCGTACGCCATCGCAGAGTAGCGGACCGGCGCAATGTGACCGCACGAGAGGATGAGACGGTCGCGCTGCGGCCAGTCGGGTTGCTTTGGATCGTGACGCAAGATGTGGAAGTAGAGGGCTGCGAAGATGTCGGACATGTCGAGGGGCCCGGCAGAGTGACCGGATCCGGCAGCAACCAGCTCGCGAATGATGCCCTGGCGAATGTCGTTCGCACGCAGTTTCAATTCGAGGACTCGTTCCGGGGAGAGAGCCATGCACCACCGCAATACATGCTCCGGGGCGGCAAGCCCTTTTTGACGGGTTCGCGAAACCACGCTTCGTGAATCATAGCGATGCGAACCCCGAAATCGTGAAGCCGGAGGAGGAATGGCGGCGCGAGCTCGGCGACGAGCGTTATCACGTGCTGCGTGAAGCCGGCACCGAACCGCCGTTCAGCGGCACGTTACTCACCGTGAGCGATGAAGGAACGTATCTGTGCGGTGCTTGCGGCGCGCCACTGTTTGCTTCCGATGCGAAGTTTGAGTCCCACTGCGGCTGGCCCAGCTTTACCCGGCCGGAGCAGCGGCAGAACGTTCGTCTGATCGACGATTTCAGCCACGGCATGCATCGTACCGAAGTACGGTGCATGCGATGCGATTCTCACCTCGGGCATGTCTTCGACGACGGACCGGGACCGCACGGAACGCGCTACTGCATCAACTCGCTCGCGCTCCGCTTCGGCCCTTCGAAGAAGAATGCCATACAGTAGGCATCGCTGCATCGCACGATCGGTGCATGGAATACGACGTCAACTACGACAGATTGGCCTTCGCTAAGTCTTGCTTCGAAGCCGTGCTCGGGAGCCGGAGATTGCCTCCAGCCGTTCGACGCGGCGCCGCAGATCGTCGAGCTCCTCGACGACCGCCATCGCACCAGCCCCTAGGAGTTGTTCGGGGTTGCGATCGGAACGTGATTCCGTTTCCGCAGCGGCCGCCTTGAAAGAACGGCGTCCGCAAAGCCGGTCGAGTGAGACGTCGAGAGTATCGGCGATACGGTGTAACGCGTCCGCACGCGGGACTGCGAGGCCACGCTCAACCGCCGAGAGCTGCGCGAGATCGTAACGCGCAGCTCGGCAAAGGTCGCGCTGCGTTAAACGGCGCTCTTCGCGGTAGCGCCGAATATTCGCACCGAGTTCGGCCGGAAACGCGTCGCTACGCCGCGTTCGCTTGACGGGCATGATAGCCGATTCGCTAATTTCAGGGGCGGACATTTAGCGAAAACCCTAAGTCGGCGAGCTTAACATGGGCAGTACAATTGCGCTATATAGGGGAATGGCTGTATTATGGCAGCATATATGGCCAAAGCACGGACTCTTCGGGAGTGGCGTGTCCTGCGAGGCGAGACGCAGAAAGAGGCGTCAGCCGCGGTCGGAATTCATCCAGTCACTTGGAGCGAATACGAACGCGGACGAATGGTCCCGTCTGCGGCCATTCTCCGTCGGATTGCACGTCACTGCGGCTGCTCCTCCGACGACATCCTACTCTTGGATCATCGAAGATCACGCATGCGTTGATATTCTTTGTCATCCCGAGCGAGCGAAACCGCGGTGGCAATGAGCGACGTCGAGGGATCCCATCTCATCACGAGCGGGCAGAGTCGCGAGTCGCTTCCCTGGACGTCGCTCCGTGCTGTGCACGCCGCTCGCTCGGGATGGCAGAAAATTGTTGGCAATAGCGGTTCGGCCGGAGAATCAGAAGGTGGTACTCGACATCGAGGGCCAACCTCCCACTCGGCCTGCCAGGCTCCTACCCGCAAATATTTTTGGGCTAAATCGACCGATGCGTGCCGGCTTGCGGACATGACGCATGCTTGCTCGTCTTCCACATCGGCCACCGTTTAAAAGTGGAAGCGAGCAGGGCATAACCCTGGCAGAACACCGCTCGAGGCTAGACCCAACTGAGATCCTCAGTGCGAAAATTCGGCGAATCCGTTAAGGGCTCCGGGATTACCGCGCGCGTCGCGGAGCTATGCGTCGCGGAGTTTGCGGATCTCTGCGCGGTCTATCTGCGCGGGAATGGCCCGTCTGCAGTAGCCGCGGCCTCACGCGATCCCGAGCGATTCGAGCCGCTCTTAACGATACCGCGTGACGATAGTTATGCCGACGTTTTCCGCTCGGCGGGGATAACGACGTTGCTCGAAGAGCCGATCCTCCTTGCCGGAAGGGTGGTAGGAACGGTGGTGGTCGGCCTAACGGCGTCGCGCAGGTTGACGCAGGCGAATCGCCGGTCCCTCGCGCTCATGTGCCTGATCCTTTCAGATGCCGTCGATCAGACGGAGCAGCTCTCGCTCCACTACCACGTTTCGAAGCGCTTGCAGCAGGCGATGCTGCCCGCGACGCTGACGAACGTCGACGGTCTCCGCATCGACGCCGCCTACCGCCCTGCGACCAGTGAGTCCGACGTCGGCGGCGATTGGTACGATACGTTTGACATAGGAGACGGCACGATCGGAATATCGATCGGTGACGTGGTCGGTCACGGGCTCGAAGCCACGGTCGCGATGAGCGAGGTACGCAGTGCGATACGGGCGACTGCGGGGACGACGGCGTCACCGTCGCTGCTGCTTACGCGAGTCGACGAACTCATGAGCATGCAGGGTATCGGCATGGCGACCGCGATCGCGGGATTCTACGATCCGCGCAGCGGCGTCTTGCGATATGCATCGGCAGGGCACCCGGCACCGGCACTATTGCAGCCGTCGGGCAGCGCGCTGTTCATGCCTGCCGGAGGCTTGCTGCTCGGCTTGGGGTTCTCGAAACCCGGCGAGGACATCACGATTACGCTGGCGCCCGGCGCGACGGTCTTCTTATATACCGATGGACTCTTGGAGTACGGCCGCGACGTGCTCGCGGGCGAGCAGATGCTCCTCGCGGCGTTGGAACGCCTGGACGTCGCCGACCGGCATTACGCCGAAGCCTTGCACGCGATACTTTTCAACGGAAACTTAGCGAACGCCGACGACTGCGCCACGCTTGCAATCCATCGTGGTAAGGATAACGCGAGCGCGCTCGAGCGGTTCACGTACAGTTCCATTCCGCAATGCGCGACGCTCGCGCGTGAAGCGCTTCGCAATTTCAGCGAACGGTTCATCTCGGGGCGAGAGCGCCGATTCGAAGTCCTGACCGCGGTAGGTGAGGCCGTCGCAAACGCAATCGAGCACGGTGAGAATCAGGACGGCAGCGTCTTCGAGATCGAGGCGCGCGTTCGCTCCGACACGCTGCTCGTCGAAATTCGTAACCACGGTCATTGGCGTCCCTTCACGCCGAGAGTCGATCGCGGCCGCGGCTTGCAGATCATGCGCGCCTACGCGAACAACCTCGAGATCTCGTCTGCGCAAGAGGAAACGCGCGTCCGCATGATCTTCACGTAGAGGGGAGTTCCTCATCGCGGAGCCGTAAGAGTCCCCACATGACTCTAGCAGCGGCTCTTTGCTGCCTGATTCATGGCCGCGTGCAGACACGATCGGGACTTCCGGTTGCCGGCGCTGCATTTACGGTGCTGGATGGTCGCTCCGAAGACCACACGATCAGCGACGCACGCGGCGACTTCTCGATCCGCGTCAATCCCGGCTCGGTGATCGTCGTGGTGGTGGCGCAGGGATTCAAGAGCGCGGAGATCGGACCGATGCGCGTCGCGGGAGACGAGACACTCGATATCACGCTGGTTACCGCCGATACGGCTGCGCTTCGCACGATTGCCACCGCAACCGTAAACGGTGCGCAGACGAACGTTTACCAATTCGTCCCCAGCGTTGACGTGACGAGATCGCAGCTCGATCAAATGGGATTCAGCACGGTTACGCAGGGGCTCGCCGATATACCGTCGGTGACGTTCGCGCGTCCCGACGGCGGCGCTTCGACCGCCCCGGTCCCGGTCGCGTTGCGCGGCCCCGACCCATCGGAGACTCTCGTGACGCTCGACGGACAGGTGCTCAACAACGGGAACACTGGCGATCTCGACGTCTCGCAACTGCCGGTATCGGCGTTCAGCGCGATCGAGGTGAGCGAAGGCCTCGGACCGATCGATAGCGAGGGAAGCAACACGTTCGGCGGTGCCGTGAATCTGCTCTCGTTGCAGCCGACGTTTCGACCGCATGCTGCCGCATCATATTCGATTGGCTCGTTCGGCAGAAGTGAAGGCTGGGTGAACGTCACCGGAATGTCGGGTCCGTTCGGTTACGCGATCGATCTCGACAACACGCAGGAACACGGCTACGTGGATCAGAGCGCAATCCTCTGCACGGGTGGCTTCACCACGACGTGCGTAAAACCGGTCCCCGAGCACCTAGGGTCGACGATCTCCGCGCGAACGATGCTCCTGAATCTCCTTTACAATGTTTCACAGCGGGCCGATGTCGGTTTTCGTGTCTTCACCCTCGGCGACGCGCGCGATATGAGCGGAACCGAGAACGCCCCGGTACATCCTGCCGATCAGGGCCCCGGCGCGTTCTTCCAGGGGCCCGGCGAAGCGACGCTCGATCAAATCCTGCGCGCCTACGATCTGCACGCGCGCCTACCGCTCGGTGCGGGAACCGTTCTGGCAGACGCGAGCCTCGACGACGATGGCATTGGGTTCAACGGCTCAGGAATTTCGCCGTACGACGTGTCGCACGTGGATCGTCGCCAGAATCTCTCGCTCTCCTGGGTTCGGGACGCCGACGATTACTCGATGGCCTTCGGGGGGTATGTCAGGCACGAATCGCTCGCGGGCGATTTCATCGGAACGACGCTCGCGCAGGACATCGATTCATTTTTCGCACGCGGCTCGTTCTCGCCGATCGAACGCGTTCATCTGGAAGGCGGCATCTTTCTGTCGGATTATTCGACGTTCGGCACGAGCCTGGACGGTCGCTTCGGCGTCGCTTACGACGTCTCCCGAGGCGCCGCCGTGCACGTGTCGGTGGGAACGGGTTTCCGCGCGCCGCTTCTCGTCGAGCGCTTCGTCTTTCCGCTTGCGGCGCTCGCTCGCGACCCCAACGGCGTCTATCTCGGGCAAGGAAACCCTGCCGAGAATCCCGAGCGCGCCACCGAGTACGAACTCGGATTCTCACAGCGTCTCGCCGACACTCAGCTCGATGTCTCGCTCTACCGCAGCAACCTACGCAATCCCATCGAGAACTTCTATCCGCTTGCCAAAGCGACGAGTGGCGGATGCGTGAGCGGTTCGCCTCCATGTTTCGAGTATCCGATCAACGTGGGGAATGCGGTCTATCAAGGTCTGGAGCTGCGCCTCGTGCAACGATTTCTGCAAACGTTTACGCTGCGAGCATCGTACGGCATCAACATCGCCTATCCGGAGAATCTGCCCGCGACCGTCTCAAACCCAACCTCGGGCGGAAGCCTCGTCAACGGCGAGCAGTTTCTCAACATTCCGCCACAGCAGGCCTCGCTCGGCATCGACTGGACTGACGGCGCGTGGCATGCTGGAATCGATGGCTTTTACCGCGGGCGGAACAACGAATTGAACGCTCCTCCTTTTTCCGTGCTCGATGCAGCGGTCGGTCATCGGTTCGGCTCAGTCGATCTCACCGTTGCCGGCACGAACTTGACCAGCGCCCAGTCGGGCAAGTTCACGCTGCTCGGACAGGGCGTTCCTTACAGCGGCGTCTCCGGTCCGATCGCAACCGATCTGTACGCTCTGGAGCCGGCGGCGGTGCGCGCGATTGTCACGTTCCGACGGTAGCGCTTCGAGCGAAGCGCTCGTCGACGCATACTTCCTCGAGGGAGAGCCGACCCGGGCGGAGCTGATCTCGCGCCTCCTCGCCGTGCCGGCGAAGAATCCGGCGGCGCTCCCCTTCTACGAGGGGTTTCGCATCCTTGGCGGCCGCACTCCCGACCTCAGCCTCATCGCGCTTCGGCTGGTCCTCGCCGGTAAGCGCGTCGACGACGCGGCTGTGACGCAGTTGCGCGCGATCGTCGATCGTCTTCGCGCGGAAGGCGCAGAGGCAGAGCGGGCTCGCTCGGAGTACCGAGCTTTACTTGGCGTCTGATGTACACGCCGGTCTCGCCGTCGAGACCCTCAGCGTCACGTATCGCGATCCCATTCGGCCGCACCGTGCACTGTCGGGCGTCAGTTTTTTCGTCGATGCGGGACGTACGCTCGCGATCGTCGGGCCATCGGGTGCAGGCAAAACGACCTTGCTGCGCGCGATCGCCGGATTGTTGGAGCCGCAGAACGGTGAGATCGTCCTTGGAGGGGACTCCCTGCGCGGTCGGGCAACGCGCGATCGCCGTATTGCGCTCGTCTTTCAAGACGACGCGCTCTTCCCGACGATGAGCGTGCGAGAGAACCTCCGTTTTGCCTTGCGCAGAGGTGCGCGCGGTTCACACGTCGAGGATGCCGCGCGAGCCTTGCACGTGGAGTCGCATCTCGATCGGCGTCCGCGCGATCTTTCGGGCGGCGAACGTCAGCGCGTTGCCCTCGCTCGGGCCTTGCTCTCGGAACCGCGCGCCTTGCTCCTGGACGAACCGCTCGCTCATCTCGATCCGGCGCTGCGCGCGACCGTTCGCGCGGGTCTGCGCGATCTGCGCGAGCGCTTCGAGGGACCCGTGCTCTACGTGACGCATGATCATGCCGAGGCCATGCAGATCGGCGATTCGCTCGGCGTCCTCATAGACGGCCGGCTGGAAGATATCGGTGAGCCGCAACGCGTCTACGATGCGCCGGCGAATACCCGGGTCGCCGCATTTCTCGGCGTTCCGGCGATGAATCTCATCGATGACGGCGCTCGGATCGTTGGCATCCGCCCCGAATACGTTTGCGTCTCTCATGGTGAGGGCGGGGTGGTGGAGCGCCGCGATTCGGCCGGCGCCGATGCGTACGTACACGTGCGAACGCAACGGGGCACGATCGTTGCACGCGTTCCGGCGAATGCGGCGTTCGGCGGCGGCGATCCGGTTTCGCTCGAATTTCCGGCGCAACACGTGCGCTATTTCAACGCCGCAACGGGAGAGGCAATGTGACGAAGGACGAGCTGCGAAGACTGGCCTCCTCGGTGGTCCTTACGGGCTTCGCGCAAGCGAACCCGGACGCCGACGTGGAGAACTTGCTCGATGCTTACGAATTCGGTGGCTTTATCTTTTTCGATCGCAACGGCGCATCGGTCGAAGAGCTGCGGACGCTCACCGATCGCCTGGGTAGCCGATACGAAGGGGTGCGGCCGATCCTTTCGATCGATCAAGAGGGTGGTCGAGTGATGCGGTTGCGCGAGGGCGTTTCGCCGATGCCGGCCGCCTCGGAGATTGGAGAGCGGGACGACGAAACCTACGCCGAACAAATCGGATCGCGTTGCGCCTTCGATCTGCGTCGCGCCGGCTGCAATCTCGATCTTGCGCCCGTACTGGATCTGGCGGTCGATCCACGCAATACCGTCATAGGGTCGCGTTCCTTTGGTGCCGATCCGGCCAAAGTTACGCGGTTGGCGCGGGCTTTCGCACGAGGCTTGGAGCGCGGCGGCATCGTCGCGACGTACAAGCATTTTCCGGGCCACGGCGCGACGCCGGTCGACTCCCATTTGGCACTGCCGGTGATCGACGTCGACGAGGCAACGCTGCGCGCTCGCGACCTCGTTCCGTTTGCGGCCGTTGCCGCGCGCGCGCGCGCCATGATGAGCGCCCACGTCATCGTGAAAACCCTCGACCCCGACAATCCGGGGACGCTTTCGTCGCGTATCCTGCAGGATTTGCTGCGCGAGGAGTTTCATTTCGGCGGTGTCTGCTTCAGCGACTGCTTGCAAATGAAAGCGATCGCCGACGGCGTGGGCAGCGTCGAGGGTGGTCTGCTTGCAATGCGCGCCGGGTGCGACGTGCTCACCGTGAGCCACGATCCCTACCTGGCAGCTGCAATCGTCGATCGCTTGATGCAAGCGGTGACACAAGGGGACCTGAACGTCGATCGTCTTCACGAAGCCGCCACACGCGTGCAAGCGCTGCGTGCATCGCTCCAGCCGCCGCTTGCGGCATGAACGTCGACTCCGTCGTGCGCAACGGATGCGGCACGGTTTTCACCGGCGCCGTCGCGCGTATCGAGCGCGGAGGAAGACTCTGTTTCGAGCGCGCCTATGGCGCGACGCGTAGCGATGAGTTGTCGCGTCCGGTCTACGTCGATACGCGGTTCGACCTCGCTTCGCTGACAAAGCTCTTCATCGCGACGCTCGTGCTGCAGGCGTTCGCCGAACGGCGGCTCGACCTGGATGAACCCCTCACCGGATTCTTTCCCGAATGGGAGCGAACGCGCCACGCGGCGATAACGGCGCGCATGCTTCTGGCGCATGACTCCGGTATGAACTCCGGCGCCGACTATCGCCTCTTGCTCGATCGCAACGTCGTCGAGTTCGCGGTTCGCGAACCTCTCGTTGCCGCACCGCGAGAACGCGTGATCTACAGCGATCTCGGTTTCATCGTGTTAGGCCTTCTGTTGGAACGTCTGTACGGCTGCGCTCTTGCCGCGATCGTGCGCCGAACGTTCCCAGGGGAATCGCTCGGTTTCCGTCCGGACGAAGCGGAACGGCTTGCAATCCCGGCCACGGAAGACGATGGTTGGCGCGGACGCGTGCAAGGCAGCGTGCACGATGAAAAGGCGCACCTGATGGGAGGCGTCGCCGGACATGCCGGCCTCTTCGGAACGGCGAGTGACGTTGCGATGCTAACGCGCCTCTATCTCGGGCCGCTCTGCGGCCGAGCGAGCACGCTCCTTCCAGTCGAGATCGTACGCGAGGCCGTGCGAGAACAGGCTGCGGATCCGGTGCTGCGGCGTGGCTTGGGGTGGGCCCTGAAGACCACCGACGAAAATTCATGCGGGAGGTTTCTCTCGTACGCGAGCTTCGGCCACACGGGGTTCGTCGGTACGTGTGTCTGGGCGGATCCGGAGCGCGACTTGCTCGGCGTCTTGCTCACGAACAGCGTCTATTTCGGTCGCAAAGATACGCGAGATTTCCGGGCCGCGTTTTACGAAGCGGCCGCAGGTGCGCTGGAGCACGCCGCATCGTGATCGCAGTAGGGTTGATGAGCGGTACGTCGCTCGACGGTATCGATGCCGCGCTCGTCGAAATTCGCCCGAACCGCGGTGGTTACGCGATCGCCTTGCGCCGTTTCGTGACGGCGCCGTTCGACGACGACCTTCACCTAGCGGTGGAACGCGCGCTCCCGCCGGAACGAGGCAGCGTCGCAGAGGCTGCGGAGTTGCATCATCGCCTGGGAAGAGCGTTTGCCGACGCGGCGCTGGCCGTGATGCAGGACGAACGCGCCGGCTACGTCGCCTCACACGGGCAGACGCTCTGGCACGACGGCACTGCGAACGTGACGCTGCAGCTCGGGGACCCGTTCATCATTCGAGAGGCGACGGGCGCGAGTGTCTGCTACGATTTTCGCAGCGCCGATTGTGCCGTCGGAGGAAGCGGTGCTCCGCTCGTTCCGTATGTCGATGCATTACTCTTTCGCAGCCGGGACGAAGATCGCGTTGCAGTCAACATCGGCGGCATCGCCAACCTAACGGCGCTACCGAAAAACTCCGGTGCCATCATCGCATTCGATACCGGTCCGGGAAACATGCTGATCGATGTCCTCGTTCGCGAACGAACGCACGGGGTCGAGCGATGCGATCAAGACGGCGCGACCGCACTGCGCGGACGGATCGACGAAGGATTGCTGCACGCGATGCTCGGCGATCCCTATTTTTCGCAGGCACCGCCGAAGTCGACTGGGCGCGAGCGGTTCGGCGCGCAGTTTCTTCGGCAGCATAGCGAGATCGATAAACTCTCGCTGGAAGATGCGCTTGCCACCCTCACGGAGTTAACGGCCGTCTCGATCGGAAACGCGATCGCTTCGTTGAAACTCGAACGACCCCGCGTCATCGTCTCGGGCGGCGGCGCACATAACCGCACGTTATTCGCGCGTCTCGCTGCACGACTTCCGAAGGCGGTCGTAGAATGCTCCGACAGAATGGGTATCTCCCCCGACGCGAAGGAGGCGATTGCGTTTGCCGTCTTGGGCTACGAAACCTTACGCGAGCGCATAGCCAACGTTCCGTCGGTCACCGGCGCGCAGCGAGCGGTCCCGCTCGGCGCAATTGCGCCGCTTCGGCTTCGCGAACTCCTTAGCACGATAGACCTCGAATGCCGCTCGCAATAGGCGTCGACGCCGGCGGTACGGCCGTGCGCGGACGCACCGACCACGACGTCTACACGCTGGCCGAACCGGCAAACGCGCGAAGCGTAGGAATCGAAACGACGGCGGCGCGCATCCTGCGCGTGATCGAGGAGCTTTCCAAAGGAAGAGTGGTTGACGCGGTACACGTCGGAGCCGCCGGCGCAGGCGATCCGGCGATTGCCGCCGCGTTGATGGTCGCGCTCGGAGAAGCCTTGCCCCAGGCATGCGTCGTCGGCGTCGGCGACGATATCCGGATCGCGCTACGGGCGGCTATCGATGGTGACGGTGTCGCGCTCATCGCCGGTACCGGTTCCATCGCCTATGCAGAGATCGGCGGGCGACGGTATCGTGCCGGAGGATACGGTCCGCTGCTCGGCGATGAAGGTTCGGGTTTCGCGATCGGCGCCGCAGCCCTGCGTTTGACGCTGCGGGCTCTCGACGCGCGCGCAACGGGTGACCGCTTGACGGCTCAGATAGAGCGCGAGTACGGAAGCGACGCGTACGCGATCCTCGGGCGCACGCGTGCCATTGCCGGCGACGCGAGCGGCATCGCCGCCGCCGCACCGATAGTGCTGGCTTGCGCGGAAGCGGGCGTACCGAGTGCAACGGAGGTCGTAGAGGGCGCGGTAGCGGACCTGTTCGCGCTGGTGAAGAGCGTGCTTGGAAAGATTGGCGCAGAGCACCCGGAGTTGAAGGATGCTCGGTTTCCATTGGCGCTGTGCGGCGGTCTCCTCGGTCACGAAACGATCCTCACCCAATCGTTGAAACAGCGGTTGCACGCTGAGTTTCCAGCGTTACTCGTGGTAGACGGAGGCGATCCTGCGCTCGGTGCGCTGAAGGCGGCGAAAGCGTCGCTCTCGCACCGCGGGCTCACGAGGTCGGAACCGTGAGGGATGGGATTCCGCAAACGGAGGCGGTCGACGCGGCGACGAGAGGGCTCGATCTCCTCGATACGGCGGCGCTCGTGGAGAGGCTCATCGACTCCCAGCGAGGCGCGTTTGATGCGGTGCTTAAGGCACGGAGCGCAATTACAGTCGTGGTCGACGAGATCGCACGGCGACTGGAGCGCGGCGGGAAACTGCACTACATCGGTGCCGGCACGAGCGGCAGGCTCGGTACGCTCGATGCCGCCGAGATGCCGCCCACGTTCGGCACGAATCCGGAAATGGTGCAGGCACACATTGCGGGCAGCGCTGCGGCACTCGTGCGCGCGGTCGAAGGAGCCGAAGACGATGCGGCCGCCGGTCGCGCGGTCGCGGCGCACGTCGAAGCGGGCGATGCAGTTGTAGGGATCTCTGCGAGCGGCGGCGCTTCGTACGTCGTCGCCGCCCTACGGGAGGCGCGCGCACGAGGGGCGTTTACGGCTGCGGTCGTCAACAGCGAGGCTAGCCCGCTTGCGGAGGTTGCAGAACGCACCATCGCGCTCCAAACCGGTGCCGAGCCACTTGCCGGATCGACGCGGATGCGCGCGGGGACCGCGCAGAAGATCGCTCTGAACACGATCTCTACGGCGGTCATGATCCGCCTTGGAAAGGTCTATGATAACTTGATGGTCGACGTCGTAGCGACGAACCGCAAACTGCGGACGCGCGCGTTGCGGCTGGTCATGCATTTGACCGGCGTCGACGAAGGACGCGCGCTCGCGTTGCTCGACGCGTCGCACGGAAGCGTGAAGCGTGCCGTAGTCATGGAGCGGAAGAACGTGGATGCAGCAGAGGCGGATGCCCTTCTGGCTCGCCACCATGGAAGATTGCGTGACACGCTGTCATCCTGAGCGAGCCGGCGCGAAGGTGCGCGCAGCGTCGAAGGATCCTATCAAATCGCTGCTTGCCGCTATCGTAGTTCTTATCTTCAGCGCCCATGCAGCGCTCGCGTCGCCGGCGAAACCCATCGTCTTCGTCCCTATGGACGACCGGCCAGTCACCTATCAGTTGCCGCTCATGCTGGGTAGGATCGCGGGCCGCCCCGTCGTCGCGCCGCCTCATAGGATGCTCGGTCACTATCTGCGGCCGGGCCTACCCGACGACATCATCAAGTGGATGAACTCGCGGGCGCCGCAGAATCCTAGCGCGTACGTGATCTCCACCGACATGCTCCACTACGGTGGATTGCTCGCGTCCCGCGTTCCCGGACCGGTCTACGCCGATAACTATTTTCGCGAGAAGGAGTTTGGGCTGCTGCGCAAACGTCACCCGAATGCATGGATCGCTGCCTTCGGCACGATCATGCGGCTCGCGCCGACGGGCGTTCCGGCGATTGGCGCGGGCGCGACTTACTTCGCCGCCGCACCTGTCTGGCAGTACCTGCAGCAATACGCGAACCTGCACGATCCGCTGCTGCCGAGCGAAGAGGCAACCGCTGCGCGCTTGCGCGCTCTCGCAGGCCGGGCCTTCGACGAATACATCGCCGACCGCGCGCGCGATCTCGCGGTCGATCGATTGATCGTAGCCGACGCCGCCCCAGGCGGTCCCATCGACCATCTCGTGCTCGGGCAGGACGACGCGGGTCCGGTAGGCATCGATGTACCCGATCGTATGGAGCTCGAAAGCGAGATCGCGAAAGAGGACGCGCAGCAACGCATCGACATCGAGCCCGGCGCGGACGAACTCGGCATGGCGCTCGTCGCCCATGCGTTGGCACGCAGCATCGGTTGGACGCCACGCATCGCCGTGCGCTACTCGACTCCGAGCGGTGCCGATGCACACGATCCGCTCGAGTACGGCCCCATCTCAGTTGCAATCGACGGCTTGATCGGGCAGGTGGGAGGTGTGCTCGACGACGTCAGTCCACAAATCGTACTCTGCGTTCGTGTACCGTACACGACGCAAACGCAGGACGACGCCTTCATCGCAATGATGCGAACGCAAGTCGATGCAGGACGCTCCGTCGCGCTTGCCGACCTGACGTACCTCGAAGGTTGGGGCACGCCGGGCTATGCGGATCAGGCGCGGTTTGCGAAGCAGATCCTGGGCGACGGGCTCGCTTCACGCCTCGACGCCTATTCGTCGTGGAACACGAACGCGAATACCGTCGGTACCGCGCTCGCCGAAGCGGTAGCCGCCGGTGTCGGACGACGCGCCGGCACCTACGACGCGCTCGCGCACCGTGAGTTCACGTTGATGCGCTTCATCGACGATTACGGCTACCACGATCTGGTCAGGCCGGTGCTGAACGCGCAACTGAAGGCACACGGACTGGCCAACATGATTCTCCTGCCGCCGGCCGACGCCGAGATCGCCGGCGAGAATCGCATCCTGCTCTGGAACGAGGCAGAATCTGTCCTATCGCAGCTCTATCCCGGCTATCATATTGCGGCGATCCGGATCACGCTGCCGTGGGATCGGACCTTCGAAACGAAGATAAACATCGCCATCGCACCGAACATCTAACCGAGCATTTACGGGATGCGCCTCCCTCGACGTTGCTCCGTGCTCGCGCACGTCGCTCGCTCGGGATGACATTCATCGCTCATCGCCGCTCGCAAAGTTCGATCAGGATTCCGCCGGTGGATTTTGGATGGAGGAACGCGATCGCATTACCGTGTGCGCCTTTACGCGGCCGTTCGTCGATGAGCTGCACGCCGTTCGATCGCAAGCGAGCGAGCGTCGCCTCCAAGCCTTCGACGCGGTAGGCGATGTGGTGCATCTTCATCGGTGCCGTGCCGCGATAGCGCGCGACGCTGGAGTGTGGATCGAGCGGGCGCAAGAGTTCGATGACGCCGTCACCGGCGCGTAAACCGACGGCTTCGACTCCTTGATCGGAAACCGTCTCGCGGTACAGGTGCTCGAAGCCGAGCGTGCGCGTGTAGAGATCGAGTGCGGCGTCGAGGTCGGCGACCACGATCGCGACGTGGTCGATCGGCCAGGATCCGCTCACGCAACGCCCTCCTTAGCGTGATAGGTGCCGAAGACATCGCGCAAGACGTTGCAGATCTCTCCGAGCGTCACCCCGGCATCGACTGCGTCGATGAACTCGGGAATCAGATTGCCTCGGCCGCCGGCGGCGCGCCGCAACTCCGCCAGCCGCGCCTCGACCGCCGCGCCGTCGCGACTGGAGCGAAAGGCGCGCAACCGCTCCACTTGATCGCGCTCGACGCGCTCGTCGATGCGTTGCAGCCGTGGCGGGGGTGCGGTTTCGTTTTCCACAAAGACGTTGACGCCGACGATCTTCGTATCGCCCCGCTCGACGGCTTGTTGCGCTGCGTACGCTGAATCCGCAATGCGCCTCTGCATCCAACCGCTCTCGATCGCTGCAACCGCGCCGCCCTGCACGTCTACTTCGGCGATTAGGGCCTTCGCACGTTCGATGAGCGCGTTCGTGAGCGACTCCACATAGTAGGACCCCGCAATCGGATCGACGACGTCCGCGACGCCGGTCTCGTAGGCGATGATCTGCTGCGTCCGCAGAGCGAGTTTCGCGCTCTCCTGCGTCGGAAGCGCGAGAGCCTCATCCTTCGCGTTGGTGTGCAGCGACTGCGTACCACCGAGCACCGCAGCCAAGGCTTGAAGCGCGACGCGAACGACGTTGTTGTCCGGTTCCTGAGCGGTCAGCGTCGAGCCGCCGGTTTGCGTGTGAAAGCGCAGGCGCTGTGCGGCCGGGTCGGTCAAGCCGAACTCGTCGCGGGTGATATGCGCCCAGAGGTAGCGCGCCGCCCGGAACTTTGCGATCTCTTCGAAGAAATCGTTGTGCGCGTTCCAGAAAAACGAAATGCGCGGCGCTATTTCAAGCAGGTCGATTCCGGCGCGTCTGGCAGCCTGGAGGTACGCCTTCCCGTTGGAGAGCGTGAAAGCGATCTCTTCCAGCGCGGTCGAACCGGCTTCGCGGATGTGATAGCCCGAAATCGAGATCGGATTCCAACGCGGGAGTTCGCGCGCGCAGTAAGCCATTGCATCCGTGACCAACCGCAGCGACGGCTCGGGCGGGTAGATATAGGTTCCGCGAGCGACGTACTCTTTGAGGACGTCGTTTTGAATCGTTCCGCCGAGTTTTGCATACGGGATGCCGCGACGCCGAGCGACCGCGAGCAACAATGCCAAGAGAATCGCCGCCGGAGCGTTGATCGTCATCGAGATCGTGACTTGCTCGAGCGGAATTCCGTCGAGCAGCGTCTCCATGTCGGCGATGGTGTCGATCGCGACCCCGACCTTGCCTACTTCACCGCGCGCCTGCGGCGCGTCCGAATCGTAGCCGACCTGCGTCGGCAAATCGAATGCGATGGATATCCCAGTTTGGCCGTGCTCGAGCAAGTAGCGATAGCGGGCGTTGGATTCGGCGGCCGAGGCGAAGCCCGCATATTGCCGCATCGTCCAGAGGCGGCCGCGATACATCGTCGGATAGATACCGCGCGCGAAGGGAAACTCGCCGGGCGCGCCGAGCTCGTGCTCCGGACCCTCGATTCCCTCGTAGACGGGTTCGAGCGGGATTTCCGAGGCGTTCGTCTCGCGCGCAGCCATAGGGACGGTTTTCCTAGTCAGGTTCTAACCGCCTCTGCGGAACGCTCGGCGCCGAGCCAGCGTTACACAGAGCATGGTTCGTAAACTTGCGCTCTCTCTCGCCTTGGTGTTGGCCGGCGCTGCGTTTACGCCGCTCGCATCGAGCGCTCAGGCGTATCCCCCGCCGCCACCTCAGGGCGCGTATCCTCCGCCTCCCGGCGAGGGGCCTTACCGGCCATCCGATGGAGACGATATCCAAGGAAACTATCTGCGGGGAACGGTCGCATATTTTCGGCCGTACTTTCTGATCCTCGATACCGGCGGACGACGCATCGCCGTTCACCTCCACGTCGGCACGGTCATCCTGCCGACGGGCCTCACGCTCGAGCCCGGGATGTACATCGGCATCAACGGGTACTGGGTGCGCGGTTACTACTACAGGGGCGCGGCAAGCTTCGTCGCGGATCAGATCGTCCTATTGAGATAGCGACGATAGCGTAACGAGCGGAGCGTCGACCTCGACGGTGGCACCGATCGTCGCGTGCACGGTAGCGACCGCTCCCGCGCGCTGGGCGCGTATCTCGTTCATCATTTTCATGGCCTCGATCACGGCAATGACTTGGCCCGCCTGAACGGCATCCCCAGGCGCGACGCAGACTTCGACCACGACGCCATGCATCGGCGAGGAGACCGTGTCCCCGCTCTGCGCGGCGTGCGCGCGCCGCGAACGAGGAATGCGCGGAGCGGGCTTGAGCGCACTTTCGGTTCGCGCTCGGTAACGTTTGGCGAGTTCCGCGGCACGATGGGATGGCTGCGACGATAAGCGCGCTTCCTCGCGCCAACGCTGCGCGTAGCGCTCGAGAGAAGAAGTACCGTAGGTCGCTTGGTGCACCTCCGGCTCGTCGCAGAGGGCGCGCAAGACGGGTAGCGTCGTTGCAATTCCTTCGATGACGAACTCATCCGCTGCACGGCGCAGCCGGGCGATGGCTTCGTCGCGTGAAGGTGCCCAGACCACGAGCTTGGCGACCAGCGAATCGTACTCCGGCGCGATGCGCGCGCCGGGATAACTGGCTGCATCGACGCGTACGCCCGGCCCGCCAGGCTCGCGATACGCCGTGATCGTTCCCGGCACCGGCCGAAAGTCGGCTGCTGGGTCTTCGGCGTTGATGCGCCCCTCGATTGCAGCGCCGCGAAAGTGGACCTGCTCTCGCGCATAGCCGAGCGGTTCTCCCGCTGCGATGCGAATCTGCTCGCGAATCAGATCGAGGCCGCAGATCATCTCGGTAACCGTGTGCTCGACTTGGATGCGCGTGTTCATCTCGAGGAAGTAGAATTCGTTACCTGAAACGAGAAACTCGATCGTGCCGGCGGAGTCGTATGCGATCGCGCGCGCAGCCCGGATACCCGCCTCGCGAAGACCTTCGCGAACGGACTCCGGGATCCGTGCCGGCGCCTCCTCCCAGATTTTTTGATGTCTGCGTTGCAGCGAGCAATCGCGCTCGCCTAGATGAAGAACGTTCTTATGCCTGTCGGCAAGGATTTGCAGTTCCACATGTTTGGGATTGTCCAGGTAACGCTCGGCATACACGGTCGGATTTGCGAAGTACGCCTGCGCTTCGCGAACGGCGGTAGAGTATGCCGAGTCGATCTCTTCAAGCGCACGCGCCACCTTCAGCCCTTTGCCGCCACCGCCGCCGGATGCTTTGAGGGCGAGCGGTAGGCCGTATCTGCGTGCAGCCTCACGCGCGGCAGCGAGATCGGCGATCGGCTCCGTTCCTCCGGGAACGACCGGTACGCCGGCGGCCTGCATCGCCCGGCGCGCGCGCAGTTTGTCGCCCATCTCTTCGATCGCTCGGGCGTGCGGGCCGATCCAAACGAGTCCGGCATCGACGACGCGGCGCGCAAACGCAGCGTTCTCGGCGAGAAAGCCGTAACCGGGGTGAACGGCCTGCGCGCCGGAAAGCTCCGCGACCTCGAGCAGCTTTTCGATGTTGAGGTAGCTCCGTGCAGGCGGCGCTGGGCCCAGCAGGTGAGCCTCATCTGCCATACTCACGTGCAACGCGTCGCGATCGGCTTCCGAGTAGACTGCAACGCAGGTAATGCCCATCTCGTGCGCCGTGCGTGCGACGCGAACGGCGATCTCGCCGCGATTGGCGATCAGAATTTTCTTGAGATCAGCCAAGATCCGGCGGGAACATACCCATGGCGTGAAATCCTGCGTCCACGAAATGGACGTCGCCGGTCACCGCCGCCGAAAGATCGGATGCGAGGTAGACGGCGGTCTTGCCGATGTCTTCGGGGGTCACGTTGCGGCGAAGCGGCGCAATCTTCGGCACGACGTCGAGCATCTTCGTCGCGCCCGCCACTTGTCGCATGCTGGCTGTCTTGATCGGACCGGCAGAGATCCCGTTGACGCGGATGCCGCGCTCGCCGAGATCGAATGCCAGGTAACGGATCTCCGACTCGAGCGCGGCTTTAGCGATGCCCATCAAATTGTAGTTCGGAACGATGCGTGTCGCGCCGAGGTAGGTGAGGGCCATGATCGACGCCCCGTCGGCGAGGCGCTCGCGCAACGCCGAAACGAGCGCGATCAGAGAATAGGCCGACACGTCAAGCGCGAGCGAGAAGCCGGTTCGCGACGTTTCGAAGACCTTTCCGGCGAGGTCTTCCTTATTTGCAAAAGCGATCGAATGGACGAGCACGTTCAGCGGGCCGAAATCTCTCTCCAGAACGCCGTCCAGTTCGCGCAGCGAACCATCGTTCGATACCTCACATTCGAACGTCGGAGCGCCGCCGAGCTCTGCGGCGAGTTTCTCCACTTCGTCCTTGACGCGCTCGCCCTGATAGGTAAGCGCGAGCGATGCGCCGTGTTCGTGCAGCGCTCGAGCGACGCCGGTCGCGATCGACCAGCGGTTGGCGACGCCGGTGACTAGAGCGCGCTTCCCTTGAAGCAAGTTCATAACGCCGCCTGCAGATAGGTGAAGTGGGCCTCTTGGCAGGCGTTGATCGCCATCACGCCGGCGGGAACCACCATGGAATTTGGCACGAGATCGTCGCGCATGCGCGCGTAAATCGATTCCTGCGGACGATGCAGCGCGATCGCGAGCGTACCCGCAAGGCTCCTCAGGGCATTGTTGCAGACGAAAAAATGACAGCCGCGTGATGCGAGCGCCTCGATCGACGGATCGTCTTCCAAGGCGATGCGCTTATCCCGGTGAAGGTACGGGTTGCCCTTTCCCGGTTGTGCGGGCTTGCTGCGAAATCCTGAAAACTCGTGCCTGAGAAGATAGGGCAACGCCGGGACGATGATGTCGTTCCAGACCCCGTCTCCGAGCCCGAGCACTACGCCCTCCGGATGATAGAAGACGCCGACCTCGTGCACCGTTCCGGCTCCTTCGTGCAGATCGAACTCGTACGCATAGAGCGTCGCAACCATCGCGTAGAAGACTAAGCCGTTCGCGACCTTCGCCGATGCGACGCACTGTTTGTGCCGCGCTCGTATAGCGAGAATCCGTTCGAAGCGAGCGGGATCGAAGGTAAACGTCGCGGACGAACCATCTGCCGCAACGGGCGGGCTGGAGCAGGCCGCCGGAATGAACGCGGCGGCACTTGCCGCCAAGAGTTGTTTACGACTGAGTTTCAACGTTTCTCCACCGCCGGCTCAAAGCGGAATGTTGCCGTGCTTGCGCTTTGGCTGCGCGACATGCTTTTTCTCCAACATGCGCAGCGCGCCTGCAACGGCGCTGCGCGTTGCGCGCGCATCGATGATTTCGTCGACGTACCCGCGTTGAGCGGCGATGTACGGATTGGCGAAACGCTCGGTATACTCATCGATGAGCTGTTGCATCTTCGCCTGCGCGTCGTCTGCAGCCGCTATTTCGCGGCGAAAGATCGTTCGTACCGCACCCTCCGCTCCCATGACCGCGATCTCGGCGCTCGGCCATGCAAGATTGATGTCGGCGCGGATGTGTTTGCTGGCCATGACGTCGTAAGCGCCGCCGTAGGCTTTGCGCGTGATGACCGTCACCTTTGGAACGGTTGCCTCGGCGAATGCGTAGAGCAGCTTCGCGCCATGCAGGATTATGCCACCGTACTCCTGTTCGGTTCCCGGCAGGAAACCGGGGACGTCGACGAACGTGAGAAGCGGGATGTTGAACGCGTCGCAAAACCGCACGAAGCGCGCGGCCTTGATCGACGATTTGATGTCGAGCACGCCGGCGAGTACGTTCGGCTGATTGGCGACGACGCCGACGCTTCGTCCCTCGATGCGTCCGAAGCCGCAGACGATGTTCTGCGCGTAGAGCGGCAGGATTTCGAGAAAGTCGCCGTAATCGAGAACCGCTTCGATCGCGCGGTGAATGTCGTACGGCTTGTTCGGAGATTCGGGAACGAGCTCGTCGAGTTCCGGAGCTTCGCGATCCGGGTCGTCGTCGCACGAGTATCGAGGCGGATCGTCGCGGTTGCTCTGCGGGATGAACGAGAGCAGCAATTTCGTCTGCGCGAAGAGCTCCGCTTCGTCGCTGGCGACCAGATGCGCGACACCGCTGCGCGTCGCGTGCGTCATCGCGCCGCCGAGTTCTTCGAAGCTGACATCTTCGCCAGTGACCGTCTTGATGACGTCGGGTCCGGTGATGAACATCTGCGAGATCGACTCGGTCATGATGATGAAGTCGGTGATCGCCGGCGAGTAGACGGCGCCGCCAGCGCACGGCCCGGCGATCAAACTGATCTGCGGGATGACGCCGCTGGCTTGGACGTTGCGCCAGAAGATCTCCGCGTACCCGCCCAGCGAGACCACGCCCTCCTGGATGCGCGCTCCCCCGGAATCGTTGATGCCGATGACGGGCGCGCCGGTCCGCACCGCGAGGTCCATCACCTTACAGATCTTCTCTGCGAACGCTTCGCCGAGCGATCCACCGAGCACCGTGAAATCTTGCGCGAAAAGAAAGACGCGACGTCCGTCGATTTCGGCATAACCGGTGACGACGCCGTCTCCGAGAAATTCTTTTTCGTCTAAGCCAAACGCGTTGCTGCGGTGAACGACGAATCGGTCGAGCTCGGTGAACGAATCGGGATCGACGAGCATCTCGACGCGCTCGCGCGCCGTTTTCTTGCCGCGCGCGTGCTGCCGCTCGACCGCGTCCTGTCCCGCCGGCGCCCGAGCCTGCAGGCGCTTCGCTTGAAGTTCCCGGTGGCGATTCGCGCGACTTTTCAAGCTACCAGATACCGAGCATCGCCTTCACGTCGTCGGAGGCCATCGTCGCCGGGTCCCACGGCGGAGTGAAGGTGATCTCAACTTTCGCGCTCTTGACGCCTTCGATTGAGAGCACGCGATCTTCGACGGATTTCTTGAAGAGCGGACCTACCGGGCACATCGGCGAGGTGAGTGTCATCACGACCGTGACGTTCTCTCCATTCTCGCCCTGGGTGACGACGTCGTAGACGAGGCCGAGGTCGAGGATGCCGAGATTGAGCTCGGGGTCCTTGACGTCCGTCAAGGCGCTGCGCACTTGCTCTGGGCTGGGCATACTTCTCGCCTTTGAGCAGAGGGCCCGAGGAGCCCTTCGGATGGCGCATTTCCGTCTTTGGGTCGCCTTTTTGTCCGAATACTTCGTTGCCTCGTCTTCGAACAAAAATCCAACCCAAATCCGAAAAAGGCCGTAACCCGACAGGCTCCTAGATTCCCTACCACTAATGAGCCAAGGCATGCGCAGGACGATTTTGGTCGCATGCGCGCTCTTGGGCGCGTTCCTGGTTGCCTCGCCCGTGAGCGCCAAGGTCTCGATCGCCGGTGGCGGCTGGGTCGGGACCTCCC
>JAKAPO010000178.1 GCA_021807065.1 bacterium | reverse complement strand
ATCTTCAAGACGGACCCAAGCAATCTCGCCAAGGCGATCGCCGGCGAACGCGATCTCCCGTCCGCCATCGCGAAGCGCGCGCTCGATCTCGAACACGTCCTCGTGCGCGCGTTGCAGGTATTCGAGCCGGAGACCGTCGTCGATTGGCTTGAAGGCACGGAACCGACGTCCGGTTTCGCTCGGCCCATCGAGGTTCTTCTCATCAGGGGGGCGCCGCCCCTACTCGAGGTACTCGACCGGATTGAGGCGGGTGCGTACGCATGATACTCTATCGCGTCTTTCCTTGGGATCCTGGCGCCGCCGACGATCAGCCCGGCGGCGCTCTTTTTACTCCACCTAGTGCGTATGGTCGTTTCGACAACCCCGATCTCTATCGCGGGCTCTATTGCGCTCGAACACCCGCGGCCGCGGTCGGCGAACGCTTCGGCTTTCTCACCCAATGGCGAGCCGCCACTTTTCGCCAGCACGGCTCGCGCCTAGCACTCGCGACGATCGAGACCGACGATGTGCCACTCTCCGATCTCAATCTTGTTGATACGCTCATGAGTCTCAGAGTGCGGCGCGTGACCGAAGTCGCGACGCGCGATCGCAGCCTTACTCAACCACTCGCCGCCCGAATCTTCAAGAGCGGCAAGGTTGGAGGTCTTGCTTGGTGGTCGGTGTACTTCGCCGGTTGGCAAAACGTGATGCTATGGGATCACACGCACGTTCGTCTACAGACACCGCCCGAGCTCCTCTCGACCGCGCATCCAGCCGTCATCGATGCAGCTACAACGCTCCCGCGCATGCTCATACTGTGATCCGGTGCGTCCCTGATCAAGAACCATCGATCCTCTGACGCAGTCTCAAATACATGCGCATCGTCTGTATCAGCGACACGCACTCCAAGCACGATCACATCGTCGTCCCCACAGGTGACGTCCTGATCCACGCCGGCGATCTCACCGTCGAGGGAAAGATCTGGGAGATCGACCATGCCTTCGCGTGGCTGTCGCAACAGCCGCACGCGCGCATCATCGCGATTCCCGGTAACCACGATTGGGGACTGCAACTCAACGACTGGCTGCCGCAAACGCTCAAAGCTCAGTTCCCGCGCGTCGAGCTGCTCATCGACCAGGAAAGCGTCGTTGAGGGCCTCCGCGTCTGGGGCTCGCCCTGGTCGCCCTTCTTCAACAACTGGGCGTTCAACTTTTCGGGTGGACGGCTCGGAATCAAGGAAGCTCAGCGCAAATGGGATCAGATTCCCGACGACACCGCGATCCTGATCACGCACGGCCCGCCGTACGGTATGCTCGACAAGAACCTGTCAGGAGAGTACGCCGGCGATTCCGTCTTGAAATCGCGCATCGCGCACCTGCGCCGGCTTCGGCTCCACGTCTTCGGGCACGTGCACGAGAGCTACGGCACCGTGAAGACCGCTGACGTCACTTACGTCAACGCATGCTGCTGCGACAGGGACTACCGACCAACGCAGCAACCCATCGTCGTCGACCTGTAGCGGCGGCCACCTTCCACCCCACGTATGGTATACTCAACCCAAGAGCTCATGTTAAGATTGGCAACCGAACAAGAACGGCAGTTCTACGAGCAGGCACTGTATCCGCTGCAAAATAGAGTCCTCTCCCTCGCCGCCCGGTACGAGGGGGATATTGCGCTTACCGGCGGTACGGCGCTCTCTCGGTTCTACTTCCATCATCGCCTGTCGGAAGACATTGACCTCTTCACGAAAGAGGCCGATATCCGCGCCTTTGCGGCTGCAATCACCTCGGATTTCGCTGCTGCCGGTCTTCCCATCGAACAGGAAAAGACGACCCCAGACTTCGCGCGCCTCTTCGCCGGCCATCAGCACATGAAGGTCGAACTATGCCGCGACCTTCCCCGCATCGACCCAATCCGTAAGACGGCAGAAGGCTTCTTCGTCCATACACTCAGAGACATCGCAGGAAACAAGATCGCTGCATTCGAGGATCGTGCCGAGCAGAAGGACCTTATCGACCTCTATTATCTCGTCCAACGACTCGGATGGCCGGCGCTCTTTACGGCCGCCGATGCCAAGCGCGTCGCTCCCCCGTACGAGTATCTTCGCCATCTACCGACGCGGCGTCTTCAGGGCGACGTGCTTCTGCTTCACGAGATACCTGATCTCGATCGCTTTGCCAAGACCGCTGGCGAAGCGGTCTTACAAGAACTCAAAAAAAAAGTCGCGAGCTGCGAGAACGAAGCGACGATATCGAATACGATCGCTAGGCTCTTATGGGACGCGCCACCCGAACGACGCCGTCTTCGAAGCGATAACCTTGCGATCATCCGTCGCCGCGCTGCTGTGCTCTCCGAGCCCAAGCGCGTCGCGGTTTATAAGGCAGTACGACGATCACGTTACTCTGCCAGGCCGATAAGCTCAACCACTTAAACTCGAATTGGTCTCTACCGACCAACGCAGCACCCCATCGTCGTCGACCTGTAGCGGCGATTGCCAATTACAAGGTACTCGACTACCGTAGATACAGATCCGCCCGATACCGGCCCGCGCGTCCGGGAGGCAGCCTCCCGACGCTCGCCAAGCGGTCACCACCATGCTCCTCGCCGCAAACCCTCGGCTCCAGCTCGTTACCGTCGCCACCCCGTTCGACACCGAGCACATCCGGGTGATGCTCCTCGACCGGGACGACGCCGGGCTACGCGCCCGCGTCGATGATGTCGCCATCTGCGCCAATCTTACCTACGGCGATATCATTCGCGTTCGCGAGGACAGCGACGCACTGCAGTATGTCGAGACGCTCGAACGCTCCGACTACAACGCCTGGGTCGCGCTCGCCGCTCGCAACGATACCCGGATCGGCCCACGGCTCGCAGCGCTCGACTGCGTCGCAGAGCGGATCCTTCGAACCTCCCACGGTGCGATCGTCTCGGCGGCGGCGCCGCCGCGTACTCGGCAATCGCTCGAGTGCCTCCTCGCACAACTCGTCGAAGAAGGGACGCTACGCGAACTCGTCCACACGATCGCACGATGAGATTCCATCTTCTCGCTCTGGCCGAACGCCTCTGCCATCGCGCCGAGCATCGCTGCCAAATCCTCTGCCGCTGGATTGTACGCCACCGCTGGTGGTGGCAGGGCGATTATCCATGTACCGTTTCGCGCATGCACCAATGGCTCGCCGAAGGCTGGATCGGCGGCAGCGTCATCCACGACGATGGCTCGATCACAACCATTCCTTCCTGCTGGCGAAGTATCCGGAGCCGCAGCAAGCGCGCGCGGCGCTTACGGCCGCGATCCAGCAGGCGGGTGGCGAGAACGCAGCAGCTCAAGCTGAGGCCCCGACGACAGCGACGCGGGCGGCGGCCGGGAACGGACGCAAGCTCGGGTACCCGGCGCATCTGGCGTAAAATGAGCAGATGAAATTCCGTGACGTTCGCCGACGCCTCCGCAATGAAGATTGGACACTGGCACGCAAGGATGGTAGCCACGAGATTTGGAAGCGAAAGGACGGTTCCGGTCGTGTCGTTCTCGCGGGACATGATGGCGACGATGTCCCACCGGGGACCCTGAACTCGATTCGCAAGCAGGTTGGATGGAAATGACAAAATACGCGATCGTCATCGAAAAGACGAAAAACAACTATAGCGCCTACGTTCCCGATCTCCCGGGAATCGCTGTAGCCGGGAGCAACGTACGCCAAATCACGCGTCGCGCCGAAAAAGCCATCGCGCTTTACATCGAAGATTGCAAGCAAAGCGGGGAACCCGTTCCAAAGCCCACAACCCGCGTTAAACACGTCTCCGCAGCCGCCTGAGCATCGCCAACCCATTAGATTCGCCGCCATCCTGGAACCCGACCCCGACCGACGCGGCTACACCGCCCTCGTTCCGGTCCTCCCAGGTTCTCACCGAAGGCGGCTTACGCGATGAAGATCTCGCTGACGCTCGAAGACGCCATCCGCCTCTGCCTTGACGACCTTCCACGCACGGGACTTGGTACTTGGTACGACGTGTCCGTCCGAATCATCCAACCGGATTCGATGCGCGGGGTCGCTCGTTTACCAGTCGAAAGCTACCAGCCGGGAAGATTCACCGAGAGCATGGCTTGCCCACGCCTCGCGAGGCGTTGCGGGGCATCACAAACGCATGTTTCAGTCCGCGATTGCGGGAGTCTCTGTCGCCTGGCTTCTCGTCGACGGCGATCGTGCGAATCTTGCGGCGGGCCAACGTCCATTCAACTGCTGTTACCCGCGAGAACTGCCTCGCAACGCGAGGCGGTTACGCATGCTTCTTGACTCCCTCCAACTCCACACCGCAGAGTACACAACAGCGCGCGAGCCGAGAGCCGCGAAAACACAAACCAACGTGGACCTTGCACGCGCCGTGGCCCCCCTTTTCTGAAGGCGTTGTTCGCCTTCGATGGAGCGGACTCATCACTTACAGGGGTGTTCGATTAACTGAGGCCACCTCTCTCGACAACTGCGCGGAAATCTCGCAATTGAGTGTCTGCGATGCCTACGCTCGCCCGCTCGTGAACAAGCTTGCAGCGTAGCCACACTTAAGAAGATGTTTAGGTTGAAGTTCTAGACGATAACTGAAAATCGCTGTTTCCTGAGACTAGGTGAATTTCGGGCTCTTGTGGTATAATGGTTCCATGCCGAACGATGCAGACGTAGTTTCAATGGACCTTTCGCGCATTGTCAACGCTTCGCATGAAAACAAGTGGGTGGCTATTGCTCCAGACTACTCTCGAATACTTGGCGCAGCGGACAGCTTACGCGAGCTCATGCGCTCTGTGACGCAGCCGGACGCGATCTTTCATCGAGTCCTCCCACACGACGTGAGCTTTGCTCCACTGGGAGAATGAAATACAAGTATTCTGTCGTCTCCGGTCAGACTGATCCCCAGGGCCGCTATGTAAGGCGGCCCCTTGTTGAAGTCGAGCTATCGCGGGAAGCTCAGAGCCGCAAGTTCCTCGGACTGATTGACTCGGGTGCCGATCAGATCATCATGCCCGCCGTGATCGCGGAGATATTCGGAATTGATCGGACCGCCTGCCCAGAACGCTCGATGATGGGTATCACCATGGAATCGGTACCTGGTTTCCTCGGTGAGCTGACTTTTCACATCGAGCATCAGCCAGAGTCATTTGCCGCTCCGGTAGTGTTTCTTGATGTCGATGACGTCCCGGTGCTCATGGGGCGTGACGGATTCTTTGATCGGTATCGTATCAAGTTTGAGCAGGACCACGATACGTTCGAGATTACACCGGTGAGAACGCGCTGACACGACACGATCGCTCTTCAGTGCTTGATAGCAATGATTAGCTATAGCGAGGGATACTACATAAGCGCCCCCAAACGTCCGGTTTGCGCTTCTCGGGTGCCGCGGGCGGCGCATGGCGCTCGACGCGTAGCGCGCGGTGCTTAACGCATTGCACACGGCGCTTAACGCGTAGCGCTACTGATACTACATAAGGGCCTGCAAACGTCCGGTTTGCGCTTCGCGGGTGGCGCATGGCGCGCGGCCAACTCCCTCTCTCCGCAATTACAGACACCTTACGCCAGCGCACCAGGGCTGCGGCGTTCGCTTATCGCATCATTCCCGCACGCATGGCTGCGAGACGGCGGGCCGCCGGCGAGGGGCATATCCGGCAGCGGAAAGACGGGCGCTGGGA
>JAKAPO010000177.1 GCA_021807065.1 bacterium | reverse complement strand
CGCAGAAGATGGAGCGAAGCCGTAGCTTCGCGACCGAAGAGCAACGATGTATTCGGACAAAAGGCGGTTCGAAGACAGGAATCTCCCACAATCCTACAGGCTCCTAGCTTCGACTTTTGGCATAGCTGGCCGGCAAGCAAACCGTGCTATAGTGCGGCGGTCGGTCGCGACCCTCCAAGGAAGCTCGGCGACCAAGCGAGCCGCAAGGCCATGACCAGCGTGATTCGCTACCTCGTCCGAACGCGCAGCGTCGGATGATCTGTACCAAAGCGATTTCTGCGACAACGTACGGCGCCTAAACCGGGTGGAACGCCGGACCGTGCCCTGAGATCGGAATAGGAAGGATCTCTATAGTGAGAACCCGGCTCCGGCCGAAGACGCTGCTCGCGCTTGCCGCGTTGACCGCCGCCATCGGCTCGATGACCCTCGGACTCCCCTCCGCCGCCCAAGCCGACGATGGTCTCGCCGGCATCGGTTTCGGCCTCGCCTCCACGGTCGTTTGGGAGCAGCGTATTCGCGTGCCGATCCCGCCGAAAACCCTCTATCGCCTCGATCTGTCGCAAAGGAAAGATCGCGTCGTATCTCGCGGGCGAGCCGGCATTCGTGTCGTCACCGTTCGCTTCCAGCGCCACGGTGCGGGTCCCATCGCGCGCCGCGTCGTGGGCCGCTACGTCGCGCTTGCCCCGCAGCCGCGTGTCGTCGACGTCGGGCTGGGCCCAAGCACTCCCTATCTAGACCTAGACCGGCACGCACTCGCGAAGTTCGGCATGATCGCTAGGATCAAGGTCGACATGATTGCCACCGCGTACACGCCATATTGTTATGGATGTGACGGCATTACGGCGATGGGATTGCGAGCCGGTCCCGGTATCGTCGCGGTCGATCCTCGCATAATTCCCTTGGGAACGAGGCTGTACATTCCCGGATATGGGTTCGCGCTTGCCGGTGACACAGGCGGCGACATCGTCGGGGATCGCGTAGACCTTGGATTCTCTTCGTACGGCGAAGCGATTCGGTTCGGTCGCAGACCTGTGACCGTCTACGTCCTCGGTTAGCTTACCGAAAGCGTTCCGTCCGAAGAAGCGGCTCGGACAACACTTTCTCGTCGATCTCGCAGCGGCGGATCGCATCGCCCGCCTTGCGGTCGCCGCCTGCGGCGCAAACCCACCGCGCATCGTCGAAATCGGCGCCGGAACGGGCACGCTGACGCGTGCGTTGCTCGATGCGGGCGCACAGCTCACTGCCGTCGAGATCGATCCAGTTCTGGTCGACGTTCTACGAAACCGCGCCGACCTCAAACGCGCCACGATCGTTGCCGGCGACGCGCGTACGTTCGACTACGCTACGCTCGCGCGCAGCGGCAAATGGTACGCAGCCGGCAACCTGCCCTACTATATCGCCACGCCGCTCATCATGCAGCTGATCGAATTGCAACGAGGGCCGCAGGCGCTCACCGTCATGGTGCAACGTGACGTCGCCGATCGCTTCACGGCGCCGCCCGGGACCGCCGCGTACGGAAGCCTGACGGTCGCGGTCGGATACGCCATGAACGTCACGCGCGTGCTCACGCTCGAGCCAGCTGCTTTCTCGCCAAAGCCTAAAGTATCGTCGGCGGTCGTGCAGATGATTCGGCGCACCGAGCCGGCGGTTCGGACGCGCGATCTCGCGCGCTTCCGGCAGGTCGTGCGCGCCGCCTTCGCGTACCGCCGCAAAACGCTGGCGAACAGTCTCGCGCTCGCGCTCCGCGTCGACCGGCATAGCGTGGAGCAGGCACTGCGCAGCGCCGGCATTCCAACGGAGCAACGTGGTGAACGACTCGACCTCGCAGACTTCGCCCGCTTGGCCGACGCGCTGGCCGAAGGGTAGCTTCTCGCCCGGATGGACGTTCGGATTCATCGTCGTGCTCGTGACGGTGAGTCTCGCCGCACTCGTTTTTCTAGGAATTCTCCTCGGCATTTGGCTCGGACTGAGCCATCGCATGAATCTCCTCGTCGCGATTCAAAACCCGTTCGGAAACGTCACTGGCTTCGTCATCAACGGGACATTGCAGATCCTGTGGGAGGCCGCGATCGTCCTCACCATCATCATCGGCATGCCCTTGCTGACGCATTTCTCGCTGCGCGGCCTCGGTTTTCGCGTGCCCGGAATGCGCGCAATTGGGTACGCGCTCGTGGGTGCGCTTGGCATGGTGATCGTCGGCGATGTCGGTTCGGGCGTTATAGATAGTCTCACCCACACGACGCATCCTCAAATCGTCGAACGCATATTCGTGCAGCTTCGGCATCAGCCGTCCGCCGTGGCCTTCTTCGTCTTCTATGCCGCGATTGCTCAACCGATCGCCGAGGAAACCCTCTTCCGAATCTTCATCTTCAATCTCGGCCTGCGTTACGGCGGGTTCTGGACCGGAGCGCTGATCAGCGGTGCGCTCTTCGGTTACACGCACGTACTCCTAAAGGACGCAGACTTCGTCACCGGAACGCTTCTTGGGATATCGGGCGTTATACTCTGCTGGGTCTACTATCGCTCGCGCAACGCATACGCATCGATGATCTCGCACGGGGTCTTCAACGCGCTAAGTACCGCCGCGCTCTACTTCGCCCCAAAGCTCGCCGGCGGCTGACAAACGTTGGCCGCGCTGCGGCGCGGCTTTCCATTTGTCATCCCGAGCGATCGAGCTGCGCCAGCACCGAGCGACGTCGAGGGAAGCGCCGCACGGCATTTGCCCGAGCAGAATCGTTTCACAATTTCAAAGCGGCCAGTACTGCCTCCGCTGGAATCATACGCGTGTCCAGCATCGTCTTGCGGTGCCATCCCGGTGGAAGTGTCGTCGTTGCGCGGCGGCGATCGAAGCGCCGCTCGCGCACGAGAGAACCGATGAGATGCATCGCATCTCGATTTGGTTCGTCGTACCATTCGGGGAGATGCGCGAGCCACAGGCCGACGATCGGGAAGCCGCCGCGTGCCATCGCAACGTGCAGTGGGCCCGCGGGAATCCCAACGAAGCCCTCGACGCGTGACAACAGCGCAAGGAAAACGCGCGCGAACGGTGCGTCTAGATCGCTGAAGAGTTGCCGGTAACCGGCAACGATCTCGCGCCCCGGCCATCGCGACCCATCCCCCATGGCGGGATCGTCCATCGCGATGATGCGCGCCCGTGCGTCGTCCTGGCGCACAAGGCGTGCGAACGTGCGCGCCTGTCTCGAATCCCAGTTCTTGCGCTCTGCAGTGTAACCGGCGAAGGAAAGCACGACGCGCCGCGTCCCCGCCGGAGCGAAGCGTTGCAGCCGCTCGTCCACGGCGGCCTGTAAGGCGGCATCGACGTGAAAAGCGAGCGTCGTGACGAGTGGTTTAGTGAGATCGAAACCGGATAATCGATCGCGCGAGACGAGCAAACGCGCGAGGTTGCGCGCCTTGCTCTGAAACGGAAATGCGGTGCGCCCCTCCGTTTCGGGATAATCCGTCCACAGTGCTACAGTGGGTTGGAATTCCGCGAGCGCGCTCGCCAACGGTTCCGGTGCGCGCAGCGTGCGCCGTGATCCGTCGAGCCTGCGTAAGATCAGGCCGAGATCCCTCGATCCAAACGGACTCCCGTCGCTCAACCGCAAGACGCCGCTGTGCATGACGCGAACGTAGCGATTGCCTTCGAGAATGCTCGAGTAGTCGTCGCCGAATCGCGCGATCGCATACGCGTTGGACGGCTCCAGCAGCGGAAGCACGGCCGCGACGTGAACCCAATCGCCCAAGCCGTGAGGCCAATAGATGAAGACGCGTTCGTTGCGAAGAGCCGCGAAGCGCCGGCGATCCTCGCGCATCGCCCGCACGACGAACTCCCTCACGGGAACGGTCTAGGAGTCGGGGCGCCGGGAGCGACTGGAACGCCACCGCAAAGCCGAAAAGACCTGCGCGCTCCGATTCCCAGACTCGAGAAGAAATCGCGCGCGCTGCGGACGTACGCCGGGCAGAAAACCGCATGCGGGCCGGGCAACCGCGCGAGCCGTATCTTGGGATTCACCGCGGCGACCGCCCACACGCCTTCCTGATCGCGCGGTATCGTGAGCGTCTTCGGCGACTGGCGCACGGCCAATGCACGCGCATACGCGTTCCAATCGACGATGTACGGCCAGCGTCCCAGATGCAAGACGGTATCGTTGAAAAACAGCGTAGACACCAGCCCAAGTGGGATCATCCATTTGGAAAAACCGGGGCTCGACCTCACGCCGAAAGCGGCTGCAACCGCGGCCGCCGCGACGAGCGGCGCCGTGTAATGCGATCCGATGCGGCTCGGATCGTAGGTCCACGGCGCCATGAACAAGATCTCTACGACCAGCGGCACGCCCAGTACTAGCGCGCGCCAGCCGATACGGAGCGGCGCGAACGCGAATGGAAGCAGGAGGAACAAGAGCAACCAAAGCGTCCCGGGGAAATGCTGCGGAACGATCGAGTAGCCGGGATCGTGCGGCTGCACGTGCTTAGCCGCCTCGAATATCGCGAAGCCGCCGCCGTTGATCGCAGCCAGCACGACGAGCGCGATGCCCGCCCGCCGATCCCAAAAGAATGCACACGCCGCGCCGAACCACGCGATGAAGAGAATTTCGTCTTCCTTCAACGCGAGCAGTAGCTGCGCAACGATCAAGAGAGGTATCAGCGCACGCCGCCGTGCCTGGAGCGCACCGGAAAATGCCAACAGCGGCACGAACACGTTTTCCGAAAAGTTATCGTAGACGAGACCCTGCACCGAGGGCGTCAGCAAGAACGCGATGCCCAGCAGCGCAGCCGTGCGGCGATCGACTCCGAGTTCGCGGGCAAAAGCGGCGAGGACGAACGCCGCGGCGCAGATCGCAGCCACTTGAACCATGAGCAGCATCTCGGCAGAAGGGAAGAGCCAAAGCAATGGCGCGAGCAACGCGAGCGACCACGAGTCGTGAACTTGGAAGTGTGGGCGCCACTCGCCGTAGTTCCACGACGAGCCGTGCCCGAGGTTTACGAGCGTCTGGGCGTATGTCCCGAGGTCGGCACCGTACCGCAGCGCGTAGAGACGGTTCAGATCCAGCGCAAAATAGATGACCGCGAAGGCGGCAACGGCTCCAACGAGCGCTCGATCACGAAGAGCGGGCACGCTCCACAATCTCGCGTAAGCGTGCGATGAACCCTTCCGGCGCGAACCTTTCGGCATGCGCGCGCAGTCGCTGCGGATCGAAACGCGACGCGTCGAAGGAGCGCAACGTCGCCGCGAGCGACTGCGCAGTTGCATCATCGAAAAAGAGGCCGGTCTCGCCCTCGATCACGGTCTCGAGCGCGCCGCCGCCGCGAAACGCGATCGTGGGACGTCCCGTTGCAGCGGCCTCGAGCGGAACCAACCCGAAATCTTCTTCGCCGGGCACGATCGCTGCACGAGCGCTTCCGAGCAAGGTGCTCAGCGCGGCGTCGTCAACGTATCCGAGCATAGTCGTCGTCGTTCCGTTTGCTAATCTGCGCAGGGATCGCTCCGCCGGACCCGTTCCCACAACGTACAACGGGACGCGCGCGATTTGCGCAGCCTCTATCGCCAGGTCGACACGCTTGTATGGCAACAATCGCGACACGACGATGAAGTGGCTGCCATCGCCGGAACCCGGCGTGAAGCGATCGACGTCGATCGGACAATGGAGCACCTG
>JAKAPO010000176.1 GCA_021807065.1 bacterium | reverse complement strand
CTCATCCGTCAGATCCATTGCCATAAGAATAGCAGAAATGCGCGCACGGTGCACGCCCTTCAAGTGGTCACATCGTATTTATGAGATGTGCTCTAGTCCTCTGAGCCCGACTTCTCTTCCGAGCGATCCGCAACGTCTGCAGCGCGCTCCATTTCGGCGATGAATGCCTGGGACGTGTTCTGCATGTCTCGCATCACGCGTCCCGCTTGTCGCATGACCTTCGGCAGGCGTTCGGGCCCGAACAACAAGAGTGCGAGAATCGAAACGACGAGAACGTCCGGCACCGAGAACATTAGGTCAGGTTTTCAGCAGGAGACACCTCTTACCCTGGGTAAGGTTAAGGAGCCTCTGATTAATCCGCTGCACCCAGCGCAACGAGCGTTTTCCGCCGCAGATCGAGGAGCGAGGAGGGAGCATACTGGAAGGCGTCTGTGACCGACGCAGCGACGACGAGACGCGGCGAACACGCCGTTGCCCTTCGGGTTCGCGCCCTGAGGGCTCGTCTGCGTTGTCGCCCGCTCGGTCACAAACCGCAGCGGGTATGCTTCCTCGCGGTTTCCCTAGCATCCGAACCCTCGGGCGACAAACGATGGGTACATGGGATTAATCAGAGGCTCCTAAGTTTTCCCGTGAAGATCATCTACACGCGGGGCAACCGTACCGAAACGCTCGCCTCTCTAGCGACCTTGCGCAAGATCCTCAATCGCTTCGTGGCGCACCGCGTCTTTTACGAAATTTCGAGCCGCAGCAAGCGCGGACACGAGTTCCTCTCTGCCAAGAACGTCTTCGTCGTTGGATCGATCGAGATCACGAACTACGAGCATCTGCGCATTCTCGTCTTCGATGCGCATAGCCCGGCGCATTCGATCGAAGTTGTCAATCCGCAAACGATGCGCATATACGATGAGCTTCCGGGCCGCGGCTTCGCCGTTTCATTCGTCAGCGAAAACGAACCTGGGGTGGAGACGCGGTGCTATCTACGCGATGAAGGCGAGGACGAGAACGCAATCAAGGCACAGACTGGACTCGAAAAGATCTCCTTGCCTCAACTCTTCGAATACCTCCAAGAGATCACCGCTACCGAAGCCCCGGTGAAAAAATAGCGCTGGTCCCTACCGTGTACAGGATCGACATCGTGACGCTCTTTCCCGAGGTCTTCGCACCGTTCGTGGGGCTTTCGATCATCGGGCGCGCGGTCGAAGCAGGGCTGGCCGAAATCCATTACCACCATCTCGCCAACGCCTGCGAAGGGAGCGAGCGTGTCGACGACGAGCCGTTCGGAGGCGGCGGCGGGATGGTCATTCGCCTGGCCCCGATCGCTCGAGTGCTGGATGGACTGCTCGCGCAATCGGAGAGAAAGCGTCGCACAATCGTCGTGCCAGCTCCCGCCGGCAAACCGTTTACGCAAGCGGATGCGCGAAAGCTCGCCGCGGTGGAGCAGCTCATCATCGTCTGCGGGCACTACGAGGGGATCGACGAACGGTTAGGTTCGCTCTATCCGGTCGAGGAGTATTCGCTGGGCGATTTCGTGTTGACCGGAGGCGAAATCCCGGCACTTGCCTTCATGGACGCTACCGTCCGCTTGCTGGAAGGCACCATCAAGCGGCAGTCGAGGGAAGAGGAATCCTTCACCTCGGACCTGCTTGACTATCCCTCCTACACGCGGCCAGCGAGCTTCCGCGGCGTCGCCGTGCCCGAGGTACTCCTCTCGGGGAATCATGCGGCGATCGCGCAGTGGCGCCGCGAAGAATCCCGGCGCCGAACCGCGGCGCGGCGCCAGCGCCGATAATCCTGCTGCGCTGCCCGTTGCAGGCCGGCGGAGTGCATGCTATCATCCGTGCGGCCATTCCCATGAACGTCATCGATCTCTTGGACCGCGATCAGCGTAAGGAGAAGGTTCCCGATTTCCGTGCCGGGGACACGGTGAGGGTTTACTCCAGGGTCATCGAGGGCGGGAAAGAGCGCGTTCAAATGTTCGAGGGCGTCGTGACGATGCGCAAAGGCAGCGGGAGCCGGGAATCGATCACCGTTCGTAGAGTGGCTCATGGCGTCGGCGTCGAGAAAACGTTCCTTTTGCACAGCCCTCGCGTCGAGCGCATCGAGTTGGGCAAGCGCGGCGTCGTGCGCCGGAGCCGGTTGTACTACCTCAGCGAAAAGGTCGGAAAAGCGGCACGCATCAAAGAAAAAAGATAATCCGCGCCGTCGCGGAAAGTGCGACCGCGTTAGCACTCTTTCTTCTTTTACTCTTTACCTTTGCAGTACGGCCCTATTCGGTTCCGTCGATTTCGATGATTCCGACGATTGCGGTCAGCGACACGGTGCTCGTTGACGAGCTCAGCTATAGGCTTCACCCTCCCAGATTCGGCGACATTGCCGTCTTCGTTCCTCCGGTACCATCGTTCGGCACGCCGTTCATCAAACGCGTCGTCGGCGTTCCCGGCGATACCATCCGTATAAAGGACGGCGTATTGTATCGAAACGGCGTCGCGGTAGCAGAACCCTACGTCAACGAGCCACCTCGCTACGATCTCTCAATAGAGCACGATACGATCGTCGTCAACGGCCGCGCTCTCTCCCCTGCCAGTGCCGACATTCCGCCACCCCGGATGTGGCAGGCACCCAACCGTATTCCGGCAGGTTTTTACCTCGTGCTCGGCGACAATCGAAATTACTCGTACGACTCTCACCTGTGGGGCTTTGCGCAATTTCGCGGTGACTTCGTTTCGGGAGCCCTCGCCGACAAGCACGCGAAGGCGCACTTTATCGGGCGCGCCGTGATGGTCTTGTGGCCACCGGGTCATTTTGGAGTATTACATTGACGCCATACGAACTTCTCGGTCTCGTCCTGATGATCGCACTCGCGCGCGCCGTGCTGAGTCTCCCTATTGTAGTGCTGCGATCCCAAGGGCGAACGCGAGCCGTTGCACGCGAATATCTCGACCCGTTCATCATCGCGGGAATCGCCGCATGGGTACTCATCACGTTCGTCGCTCGGACCTACTACATCCCGTCCGCATCGATGGTACCGACCCTCGCCGTCGGCGACGTGCTGCTCGTCGACAAGTTCGAATATCATTTTCACCAGCCTCACGAAGGCGACGTCGTCGTCTTTCCGCCGCCGATTCCCTCACCCGACGATTTCATCAAACGCGTAATCGGCCTTCCGGGCGACACATTTCGCATCGCGCGGGGCACCGTATATCGCAACGGCAAACCGCTCGTGGAGCCGTATATCGCCCAAAAGCCCGATTACGATCTCGAAGTTCGCAACTATAACATCTACGTCAACGACGGCAGCGGCTGGGAGGCACTCGATCCCTCGCAAGCCGACATTCCCCCACGCTCGATGTGGACGGCGCCAAATCGCATCCCTCCGCACTGCTATATCATGCTCGGAGATAATCGCAACGACTCCGAGGATTCGCACGTATGGGGCTTCGCGCAGAACAGCGGCACGTTCGACGCCGGTCCGCGTAAGGGGCAACCGGCAGGTTTCACCGGCCGCGCGTTCCTTATTTTTTGGCCGCCCTCGCAGGCGCGCATCCTACACGGTTGAGAAATAGGGCCGCCGGACGATGGCGCGTTTGTTGAGTTGGCGCTGGCTGTTGAGCCTGGTTCTCGAAATCGCGCTGCTCTGCGCCTTGATTGCAGCGTTTTTCGTTCGCACGCCGCAAGTCCTCGGCCTCTCGATGGCGCCACAAATTGCGTCCGGTGAGTACGTGCTCATCGACACCCTGACGTATCGGTTTCGCGCTCCGGCACGAGGTGATGTCGTCGCCTTCCGCCACAGCGACCCGGGGACCGAGCCGTCGACGTACATCAAACGCGTGATCGGTCTGCCCGGCGACGTCGTCACCATTTTGCGCGGTACCGTCTTCGTCAACGGGAAACCGCTGAGCGAACCGTACGTCAAGTTTCGAGACCGCAGAAGTTTCCCCGCGGTGCGCGTGCCTCCTCATACCCTCTACGTGCTGGGCGACAACCGCATAGATAGCGAGGATTCGCGCGCATTCGGCTGCATTCCGGAGAGCGCGCTCATCGGCAGAGCCGTGGCGGGCATCTGGCCGCCCCAGGCCGTGCGTCCGCTGTGAGCGCATCGTACGAAACGCAACTGGCGCGAGTCGTGCAATGGTACCCAGGACACATGGTTCGGGCGATGCGCCGTATCGGCAGTGCGCTCGCACTCGTCGATCTCGTCGTCGAGGCAGTGGACGCGCGGGTAGCGAACAGCGGAACGAACCCATCGCTGGCTCGAATGATCGCACGCAAACCGCGCATCGTCGCTCTCACGCGCGGCGATCTTGCCGATCCGGCAGTAACGAACGCTTGGATAGAGGCGTTCGCTCGCCGCGGGCTGACGGCGCTGGCGATGGATGCTCGCCGAGCGCGCGACGTCGCGCGGATCGCGAAGTTGCTCGCGCCCCGAGGGCGCGGCACGATACGAGCAATGGTCGTCGGCATTCCCAACTCAGGCAAATCGACGATCGTCAATGCCCTGTTGAGACGCGCGTCCGCCAAGTCCGAGCAGCGTACGGGCGTGACGCGGGCGACGCAGTGGTTTCGTCTTTCGCAACGCGTCGAGATCCTCGACACTCCAGGCGTTCTACCGCCGAGAATCGGCTCGGCGGCGTCGCAATGGAAGCTGGCCGCCTCGGGCGCGGTTCCGAGCGAGCGTTTCGATCCGGAAGAAGTTGCTCACAGCCTCGCGCGCTGGGCGCGGCGGCGCGGGCTGCATGGCGTTCCGGAGCTGGAGGCGTTTGCCGTAGCCCGAGGGTTCGTGCGGCGCGGCGGCAAGGTCGACGAACACAACGCGGCGCAATCCTACCTCCATGCGTTCGGCGGCGGGAAATTCGGACGCATCTCGCTCGAATCGCCAGATGACGAAGAAGCAGCGTAAGGCAAAGACCGACTACGAGCGTGAGAGGCGCAGGCTGCACCGCCTGCATCGGTTCGAATACGCCGCACGCGAGAAGGGCTATCGGCTGATCGGCGGCGTCGACGAAGTCGGCCGTGGACCGCTGGCCGGCCCGGTCGTCGCCGCGTGCGTCGTCGCCGCTAAGCCGCTCATGTTACGCGGCCTCAACGATTCCAAAGTGGTCCAACCCGAGGCTCGCAAGCGTCTGGCCGAGCAGATCAAGGAGCGCTGTTCTGCATGGGCCATCGGATCGGCCAGTGTCGAAGAGATCGATCGCCTCAACATCTATTATGCGAGCATCCTGGCGATGGAACGCGCGATCGCGGCACTCTCTTGCGCCCCCGAGTATCTCATCACCGATGCGATTCGAATCAAGTCGTTTCCGGGTCCGCAGGAGCCGCTGATCAAAGGCGACGCCCGGTGCGCGGTCGTCGCAGCTGCCTCAATCGTTGCAAAAGTTCACCGTGACGGATTGCTCGAAACGCTCCACCAGGAAGACCCGCGATACGGTTTCGCATCGCATAAAGGATACTCGACGCCTGAGCATCTCGCCGCCATAGAGCGGTACGGACCCTGCCTGCACCATCGGGCGAACTGGGCGCGAATCAAAGAATCGATCGAGAAGCTCTTTGGTGCCGCCGGCGCCGACGTGCTGAATGACTAGAGCACATCTCATAAATAGTTTCTGAGAAGTATGATGATGCACCCCAGGTGTACGAGACCAAGAAAATTCACCGCGTGAAACTCATAGCGCGTCG
>JAKAPO010000175.1 GCA_021807065.1 bacterium | reverse complement strand
ATCTGCCGTCGACGATCTCGCCGGCGGTACGTTCACCGTCAACAATAACGGTGCGAACGGATCGATTCTCTCCGCACCGATCATCAATGGCGGCCAGGCGGCGATAATTACGATGGAAGCGGTCGTGAAACGCGCCGTCGTCCTCGGCAACGATGCAATCGCGATCCGACAGATGATGAACTCGTGCATATCCATCGATCATCGCGTGCTCGATGGATACGTCGCAAACGGCTTCCTCGCCGAACTCAAACAGCGCTTGGAGTCGATGGGCCCAGATGGCACCCTCTAGAGGGCCGCAATGCAAATTCGTAAACGATTCCATTTCGAGGCCGCTCACGAGCTGCCGCATCACCCCGGAAAGTGTGCGCGCATGCACGGTCACTCGTATCGTCTGGAGGTTGCCATCTCCGGCCCTTTGCAGAAGGATGGGCCCTCCCGCGGCATGGTCGAAGATTTCGACGCGCTTGAGTCGCTCGTTGCCGTCGAAGTCATCGACGTACTCGATCATCGGACGCTCAACGAGCTGATCGACAACCCAACGGCGGAGGAGATTCTCCTCTGGATGTGGCGCCGTCTCGAACCGAAGCTTCTTTTTCTCGACGAACTGGCGTTGTGGGAGACGCCGACGGCCTGCGCGATACTGCGGCGCAGCGACTTTGGTTGACGTGTTGCAGATAGCGGAAATCTTCTACAGCATCCAAGGGGAAGGGACGTGGTCCGGAACGCCCGCGGTCTTCGTGCGACTTGCCGGCTGCAACCTCGCCTGCAATTTCTGCGATACGGACTACGCTCTCAAGCGGCTCATGAGCGTCGAAGACGCTGTCGACGCCGTGCGCGACGCCGGCAATGGTTGCCCGACTGTCGTGATAACCGGAGGAGAACCATTGGCACAAGCCGAGACGGCGGCGTTGATCGATGCGCTGCGGCGTGGCGAATGTCGCGTGCACGTCGAATCGAACGGTACGATCTTTACGCCGCTTGCCGACGACGTTTGGCTGTGCGTCTCGCCCAAAGAGCGCGTCGACTCGCGCATGGCCGCGCGGGCAAACGAAGCGAAGCTCATCGTCGACGGACGAGTCCCCGAGGAGCATCTGCCGCTCTTCGATCACCTGCACACGATCTTGCTGCAGCCGGAAGGTAACAAGAAACGCAACGTCGCGATCGCACTCGACTATGCAAAATCGCACCCGCAGCGTTTTCGCCTCTCGTTGCAGACGCACAAGTTCATCGGCGTCCCATGATTCTCGTCGTCAGCGCCACGCCGCAGGAGGCCGCTTTTCTCGGCGATCACGAAAACGTCGAGCTGCTCGTGACGGGGATCGGCCCCGTGGAAGCGGCGGCGCGGGTAACGCAGCGGCTCGCGCAGCGGAACTGCGATTTCGTCGTCAACGTGGGAGTTGCGGGCGCATACTTGGGCGCGCTCAGGATCGGCGACGGCGTGGCTGTCGCCGAAGAGAGCATCGAGCTCGATCTCGAAGTCGGGGCACCGCTCGCGCTGCCCGCCGGTCTGAGCGCCGTCGACAAAGCGCGATCCGATGCTACGCTGGTTAGCCGTCTCGCCGGTGCGGGTTATCGTGCAGCGCGCGGCATCACGGTGACTCGTGTCACCGCAACCGAAGCAACCGCTGCGCGACTGCGTATGCGAGGCGTACAGGTCGAGTCGATGGAAGGCTTCGCGGTGCTGCGCGCCGCCGAAATTGCGCGGGTTCGAGCAATAGAGCTGCGCGGAATCTCGAACTACGCGGGCGAGCGTTCGCGTTCCGGATGGGATTTCGATGCCGGAATCAAAGGCCTCGCCGACATAACGAAAGCATTGCTCGCAGCCGAAGGCGTGCTCTCGTGATCGAAGCGGCTACCTATACGCTAGCCTATTCGCCGTGCCCCAACGATACATATACTTTCGCGGCGCTCGCCAACGGACTGCTCGACGGTCCGGTGCCGGCCGTACGCACCGCGCTCGCCGACGTCGAGAGCTTAAACGAGGCAGCCGAACGCGGCACGTACGAGCTGACCAAGATCAGTTACGGTGCGGCTCCGTACCTGACCGACCGCTACCGTATCCTGCGCTCGGGCGGAGCGCTCGGACGCGGCTGCGGACCGTTACTCGTGACACTTCCCGGTAGATTGGAGCGGTTGGATTCTTTGCAGGGCAAGCGGGTCGCAATTCCGGGAGAACGGACAACCGCCTTTCTCCTCCTCCGGCTCGCGCTGCACGATGCGGGTGCGAGCGGCATCGAACCGGTAGCAATGCGCTTCGATCGCATCATTTCCGCGGTCGCGCAGGGAAGCGTCGACGCGGGACTCATCATCCACGAATCGCGTTTCACGTATCGTGGGAGCGGTCTCGAAGCGGCTCTCGATCTGGGCGATTGGTGGGAATCGCAAACGGACCTACCGATTCCACTCGGAGCGATCCTCGCTCGGAGCGACATCGGTATCGCGCGGTCCGGCACGATCGGCGATGCGATCCGGCGCAGCCTCGCATTCGCGCGTGCCCATGAAGAACGTGTGATGCCGTATGTCCGCCAGCATGCCTTTGAAATGGATGAAGGCGTGATACGCAAGCACATCGCCCTGTACGTCAACGAGTTCACGGAAGACATCGGCGAGGAAGGCGAAGCTGCGGTACACGAGTTGTTCGCACGCGCTCTCGCCGCCGGGATTCTTACGAAACCGGCGGAACCTCGCTTCCTCTAGTCGAAATGCCGCGGACAATGCTCTCTTTTGTCATCCGAGCAAGCGCCTTAACCTAGTGCGGCGAAAAGCGTTCCTCAGATCGGTTACAGCATCGGCGTTCGCCGTCACGGCTGGACGACGTGCGCTTGGGCAAGTGCCGTTCTTACTCGGCGACGACGTCCTGTTGCGCGAATACGTCCGCGAACTCGCCGGCCGGCGCATCGGCATCATCACGAATCAAAGCGGCGTCACGTCGGATAAAGTTTCGATCGTCGACGCGCTCGTCGCCGAACCGACGGTCCGCGTGCACGCGCTCTTCGGACCCGAACACGGCCTGCGAGGCGACCACAGCGCGGGAGCATACGTACCCTCGTACAGAGACGAGAGGACGGGATTGCCGGTATACAGCCTCTATGGGCCGACGCTGCACCCCTCGCCCGAGATGCTCGCCGGAATCGATCTCTTACTTTTCGACATTCAAGACGTCGGCGCGCGCATGTACACCTTCGTCTCGACGATGGCCTACGCGATGCAGAGCGCAGCCGCACATGATATCGAGTTCTGGGTACTCGACCGGCCCAATCCCGTCGGCGGCGAGATCGTGGAAGGCCCGGTGCTCGAGCCGCGTTTCTCATCGTTCATCGGACTCTATCCGATCGCACTCCGCCACGGGATGACCGTCGGCGAACTGGCACAACTCTTCAACGAACACTTTGGCATCGGTGCGAAACTGCGCGTCATCCGAATGCAAGGCTGGCGCAGATCCATGATTTGGCCGCAGACGCATCTACAGTGGGTGAAAACCTCGCCGAACATTCCGACCTGGCTCACCTGTTTCGTCTATCTCTGCACCGGGCTCGTCGACGATCTCGGGCTGAATAACGGAGTCGGTACCATGACGCCGTTCTTTTACGCCGGTGCAGAACGATTTGACGCCGACCAGTTCGCACAGCGTTTGAATTTCCTAGCGCTTCCGGGCATCGCGTTTGAAGCTGCGCACTGGACACCGTCGGCGGGTTACAATGTGGGAAAGACCTTTGCCGGCGTGCGGCTCAACGTGACCGATCCCGCTCGATTTCTTCCGGTCCACACGGCGGTCGAACTCCTCGCCGCCGCGCGCGACCTGCAATCCGGCGTCGTGCGGGTACGCAACGAACGTGCCGTCGACATCGACTGGGGAACCGACGCAGTACGCGCGCAACTGTTTGCCGGAAAGACCGCGGTGGAGATCACCGACTCGTGGCGCCGAAGCGTCGACGCATTCCTGCCGTTGCGTCAGAAGTACGTACTCTATTCATGAACACGCTTCACGAACGCTTGGGCAGCGCGCTCGGCGCCGAGAACGTAAAAACGGCACCGGAAGATCTCGCCGTCTACGCATTCGACGCTTACACTGAAGGCAACCTGCCGGCGGCGGTCGTCATACCGTCCGACGCGCGCCAGGTGAGCGCGATCGTCAAGATCGCTCGCGAGTACGGCGAGCCGATCATCGCGCGCGGCGCCGGCACCGGCTTGTGTGGCGGCGCCGTGCCGATCGAAGGTGGCGGGATCGTGATCTCGTTTGCACGCATGCACCGCTTGCTCGAACTCGACGGCGCCAATCGGCGAGCGCGGGTGCAGCCCGGTCTCGTGAACTTGCAGCTGTCTCAGCAGGTGAAAGGCGCAGGGCTCTTCTACGCACCCGACCCCGCATCGCAACGCAGCTCGACGATCGGCGGTAACATTGCCACCAATGCCGGCGGTCCGCATTGCCTTTCCTATGGAACGACGGTAAACCACGTACTGGCGCTCGAAATCGTCGACGAGAACGGCGACGTCTTCACCACCGACCTCGATGACGCCGGGTACGATCTCACGTCCGTTCTCGTCGGCAGCGAAGGAACGCTAGGCATCGTGACCTCGGCGTGGGTCCGATTGCTGCGCCTGCCGGAGGCGACTCACGTTTGGCTGGCCGCATTTGCCGATATCGAAAGCGCCTCGGAGACCGTCTCGGGCATCATCGGCTCCGGCATCGTCCCAACCGCACTCGAGATGATGGACGCGGTGATCGTCAAGGCGGTCGAGCAAGCCTTCCATGCGGGATATCCGACGGACGCCGGAGCCGTTCTTCTCATCGAGAGTGCGGGATTCGAAGAAGAGATGAACGCCTACGAATCGGCGATCCGCTCGATCGCCGCGCAACGTGGGGCGCTATCGTGGCGCGTCGCCAAAACCGCGGCCGAGCGCGACGCGTTGTGGGCCGGGCGAAAGGGAGCCGTCGGCGCCATCGGGCGCATCGCTCCCAACTATTACACGCAAGACGTCACCGTTCCGCGAAGCGTGTTGCCGAAAGCATTGCACGCGGTCGAAGTCGCGGCTCGCGAGAACGATCTTGTCGTCGGCAACGTCTTTCACGCGGGTGACGGCAACCTGCATCCGCTACTCGTCTACGATAAGCGCGATCGCCGGCAAGTCGGCGCGGTCCTCGCAACCGGCGACGCAATCCTGCGCGCAGCCGTCGACCTCGGCGGAACGATCAGCGGCGAGCATGGCATCGGATACGAGAAGCGCGAGGCGATGACGCGCGTCTATGGCACGCAGGACCTGGCGGCAATGGCGCGCGTGCGCGACGTCTTCGATCCACGGCGCTCGCTCAACCCCGAGAAGATATTCCCGAGCGGCACGCAATGCGTTGAAGTCAAGGCGCCGGCGTGAGCGAAGCACAGGCCACCCGCGGGCACCCCACCTCTGTCATCCCGAGCGACGTCGAGGGCAGCACTCTGTCATCCCGAGCGAGCGCGCCCGAGAGGGCAAGCGACGTCGAGGGAAGCGCCGCAAAGCCACAAACCGTCGAAGAGCTCTGTGCATTTCTCGCGCGTTGCAACGACGAAGGAGTTGCGCTGAATATCGTCGGCGGCGAGACGCTGCGCGGCATGGGCTTTCCACCGCCGCCCGACGCAATCGCCTTGGAGACGACCGCGTTGAAGAAAATCCTCGCATATAGTCCGGCCGACTTGACGGTATCC
>JAKAPO010000004.1 GCA_021807065.1 bacterium | reverse complement strand
GTCGACCCCAACCGAACGTGCGTCGTCCATGGCGCGCTCGATCTCGTCTCGACGTTCGCCGAGGCCGAGCATGATCGAGGTCTTGGTGAAACGTTGTGGGGCGCGTCGTTTGGCGTGCTCCAAGATTCGGAGCGTTTGATCGTAACCGGCGCGCCGGTCGCGAATGGCTGGCGTAAGACGGCGTACCGTTTCGAGATTGTGTGCGAAAACGTCCGGGCGTGCGTCCATGACGATGTCGAGCGCGCGCAGGTCGCCCTGGAAATCGCCGGCGAGAATCTCGACGCGCGCACCGGGAACCTGTTCGTGGATTGCGCGCACGGTATTGGCGAAGATGAGCGCACCGCCGTCGGCCAGATCGTCGCGATCGACTGCGGTCAGGACCACGTATTTCCAGCCAAGTTCCCGCACCGCTTGCGAGACGCGCTGCGGTTCGAGCCAGTCGACCCGGCCGTGCTGCGTGCCCGTCTTGACGTTGCAGAACCTGCAGCCGCGCGTGCAGACGTCGCCGAGGATCATGATCGTCGCCGTTCCCGCGCCCCAGCACTCGGCAAGATTTGGACAGGCAGCCTCTTGGCACACCGTATGCAGCTTGAGGCCGTGCACTTCGGCCTTGACGTGCTCGTACGTCTCACCAGCAGGGAGAGAGACGCGCAGCCAATCCGGCTTCCGAACTAAGTCGACCTCAGTCATCATAGGCTACCGGCTCGAGCGCTGGTGCGGCAGCAATCGCTCTCGGGGACGCTCGTCTCGTCCCTCCCTGGGCTCGACTCGCTCGCCCCTGCGCCACTCCTGCCCTCCTGGCTCGCGGCGCATTCACACGCCCCTCGTGCGACCGCTGCCGCACCGAGGGCCTCGCCTACGTCTGTCATACCGAGCGAGGGAGTTGCACCGGCAACGACCGACGTCGAGGGAAGCGCCTCAATGAATTGTACGTCGAAGACTCTTTCAAACTCGGCGAACAACACTGCTTTCGCCTCCTCGACGGTGACATCGCGCTCTGCTTCGCGCGAGAGGGATGTCAGACCGCGATCGGTGAGCCCGCATGGATTGATCAGGCGGTCGTAGTCGAGTTCGGTCGAGACGTTGAAGGCGATTCCGTGGAAGGAAGTCATCTGACGCACTGCAAGGCCGATCGCGCAAATTTGGTTGCAGCCGATCCACACGCCCGCATGCTCGCTCCAGCGCGAGGCCTCGATGCCGAAGCGCGCGCAAGCACCGATAACCGCCTCCTCGAGGCTACGCACCAGCGGAACGACTTCCCGGAAGCGCTCGAGCTTGCGAATGGGATAGACGACGAGCTGACCCGGTCCATGGTACGTAACGTCGCCGCCGCGTTCGATCTCGACGACGTCGACGCCGCGCGCCGCGAGCTGCTCGCGTCCGAGCAGAAGATTCCCGATCTTTGCGTTACGCCCGAGTGTGATGACGGGTTCGTGCTCGACCGCGATCCAAGTCTGCGGCACCGTACCGGCGCGAACGCGCTCGTGCAGCTCGTGCTGCAAATCCCAAACGTCGCGATAGGAAAGCGGGCCGAGAGCGGTGAGGTCGACGAGCCTAGCCTGCTGTCGCACCTGCCGGGGTCTTCGGTTTAGGATTGAGGATGTGGATCGCCTTACCGTGCGCCGCCTCCGCTGCGTCCATGATCCCTTCCGTGAGCGTCGGATGCGGGTGAATGGAGAGACCGATGTCTTCGAGCGTCGCGCCCATCTCGAGCGCGATGACTCCTTCCCCGATCAGCGATTCGGCTTGCGGTGCGACGATATGCATGCCGAGCAGCAGATCCGTCTTGGCATCTCCGACGAGTTTGATGAGACCGTCGGTCTCGTTCATCGTCCGCGCACGGCCGCTTGCGGCAAGCGGGAACTTGCCGACGCGCACCTCGTGACCTCTGCTTTTCGCCTCCTCCTCGGAGAGCCCGACCGTTGCGACTTCAGGATCCGTGTAAACGCAATTGGGTACGGCAATGGGATCGAACGCCGCCGACCGGCTTCCGGCGATGACCTCCGCAGCGACGACACCCTGCTTCATGGCGCGGTGCGCGAGCAGAGGGACGCCGGTCACGTCGCCGATTGCGAAGACGTTTGAAATCTTGGTTCGCATCTGAACGTCGACGGCAATGAAGCCTTTCTCGTCGGTTGAGAGGCCGGCCCCCTGGAGATTGAGATTATCGGTAACCGGGCGCCGTCCCACCGCGACGAGGACCATATCGAATGCACGGGTCTCGTCTTTGCGGCCGGTTCCTTCGCCGTTGAAGGTCGCCTTTGCACCTTTGCCGCTCTTTTCGATTGCGGTTACCTTCGTGTCGAGCATGATCTCGATGCCCTGTTTCTTGAGTATTCGGCCAAGTGTTTTGCCGATCTCGAGATCCGTGCCGCTGAGAATCTGCGGCAGCATCTCGACGACGAGCGCCTTTGCTCCCAATCGTGAATAAACGGTCGCGAACTCGAGCCCGATCACGCCGCCGCCGATGACGAGCAGCTCCTTCGGTATCGATTCTAGCTTGACGGCATCGTCCGAGTTGAGGATGACCTTGCCGTCGCGCGGCCATGCCTTCACGTCAATCGGCGCGGAACCCGTTGCAATGACGACGTTGCTCGCGCGAATCGTATCGGTTCCGCCCTCTTTCCTTTTCAACGAAACGGTATTGGCGTCTTTAAAGCAAGCTTCGCCGTAGAGAAACTCGACGTTGTTTCCTTTGAAAAGCGTCTTCACCCCGCCGACATTGGCGTTGACGACATCGGTCTTGAACTTCGCGATGCGCTCGCGATCGGTCGTGAGCTGACCTGCGTTAAGGCCCAACTCCGATGCGCGCGCCATCTGACGCGCGATCTCTCCGACGTGCAGCAGAGCCTTGGTGGGAATGCAGCCCCAGTTCAGGCAGACGCCGCCGGCCTCGTCGCGATCGACGCATATGACTCTCTTGCCCAGTTGCCCGAGCCGGATCGCCGCATGATACCCGCCGGGGCCCGCCCCGATGACGACCGTGTCGGCTTGATGTTCGGCCATGCTTTACTCCTAACAGATTGTGGCGGCGAAGGCTTCGACGCTCGTCGCTCGCGAACATTGGACCGCTTCATGCCGAGAATTGGATCCATCCGCCCGAGCGTGCGGTTGGCGCTATTGCGATGGTACCGGCGCTGCGGCCGCGCCGGCTTGCCGTGGCGCCGCAAACGCAGCCCGTATCGGACGCTCGTAAGCGAGTTCATGTTGCAGCAGACGCAGGTCGAGAGGGTCGTGCCGGCTTTTGAAGCCTTCGTCGTGCGATTCCCTACGCTGGCATCGCTCGCTGCGGCGAGACGCGCGGACGTCCTGCGTGCCTGGCGTGGCCTCGGATACAATGCTCGTGCGGTGCGCCTGCACGAAGTCGCACGCATCGTCGTCAGCGAGCACGGCGGAAGGATTCCACGCGATGCCGAGCAGCTGCGCGCTCTGCCGGGAATCGGCACGTACACGGCCGCTGCGATCCGTGCCTTCGCGTTCGCTCTCGACGATCTTCCCATCGACGTCAACATCGCGCGAGTGCTGCACCGGCTCGGCAGGCGAGCCCGAACGGCTCTTGGCAGGGGAGGTTATGCCGTTGTTTCGGCGCTGATGGACCTCGGCGCGCATCTGTGCAAGAGGCGTAACCCCGATTGTGTCCGGTGCCCGATCGAGAGATACTGCGAGAAGAAGCCATTGCCTGCGAGGCCACGTTCGGCGAAAGGCGTCCGCTTCCGGGAGACGGCGCGTTACGCACGCGGAAGAATCGTCGATCGGCTACGCGAATTGCCGCCGGGCAAACGGATCTCGCTGCTCGATCTGCACGGCGATCTGCCGAAATAATTCCCGAGCGCACGCCCTCTGAAGTGCGTGCGCTCGTCGTTATGCTCTCTCGCGATGGCCTCGTCGCCTTGGACGGCGACGAGGTCTCGCTTCCCTAACGCTCTTACGGGTTGTGGAATCGTGTCGTCAGGATGAACCGCCACGTCGCCGGTCCGAGGACGTTGCCGGTTGTCGCCGCGGTCTGACCGTTCGCGAGTGCTATCGGCACGCCTGCGCCGAGCGTCGGGAGGTAGTCGGGATACTGATTGAAGATGTTGTCTCCCGATATTTGGATTGCGAGCAATTTCGAGATCGGAACGCGCAGCGTCGCGTACGCAATCCCGAACGCGGGCCGCTCCAGCGAGTTGTTGTTGCCATAATAGGTGTCACCGAACAAGACGTAGACTCGATTCGGGAACGTGTACTCGATATTTGCGTCCCCCTGAGCATACGGGATACGCATGTTGCCGTTGTACGAGATGCTATAGAAACCGACGGGAATGCCGTTGGTGTTCTGCCCCGCAATCACGTTGAGGTTCTGATCCCAATTTGCGGGATTGTTAATGCACGACGGCGTTGGGATGCTGCAGTAGAAGCCGCGTGGCAGGTCATAGTAGTAGCCGCGCATGATCGCGCCGGCGAGGTTGAAACCAAGTCCGACGGTCGGGTCGCGATGGATTACCAGTTCCACGCCCTCGAAGCGAGCGTTGCTGATGTTGATGTTCGTTTGATTGAGGATCGGGGTTCCTAGCGGCGCGCCTCCCGAGCACGGGTTTGCCGTGCCGCACACGAGCCCAGTATTCACCGTCTGTCCGAAGAAACGGTTGAAGAGGTTTGTTAGATAGCCGTCCACGGAGATCACCGTCAGACCGTCGCCCAGGCGATAGTCGGCTCCGAGATCGTAGCCGAAGCCGGTTTCAGGCTTCAGGTTACCGTTGCTTTCCGACTCGATGGCGCACAGGCATGTCGGATTGTAGCTGGGCGTCGATGCAACCTGATTCAGCAAGCCGAGGAACGGCGGGGCGATCGTGCTTCCCGCTGAGAAGCGAACCGCGGCATTCTGGCTTGCGTGGTAGACGAGACCCACGCGCGGGTCGTCGTGCGAGTTGCGCGTCGTGTTGAAGAACACGTTTTGGCCCAGTACGGCGTTTTGATACGTGTTGCAACCCGTTGCCGCACCTTGGAAGCATCCGATGGCGTACGTGCTGCTGTACGTGTTGAAATAGTTGCTAAGCGTGAGGTCCCATTTCGAACCGAAGTAGAAATGGCCGCGCACGAGGTAGGTCGTGAGATGCTGGATATCGCCGGGTGGGAGGCTCCACGCCCCCGAGTAGCTTGTGCCGACCGTACAGCCCGTGACCGCAGCTTCTTGTGGCGGACAGCCGAGGAGAACGTAGTCTATACTTTGCGGCACGGTGCCGTCGACGGCTACCGTAAGCATATCGCTCTGAAGGAACGGGTGGTTACATTCGAACGATCCGTCGGAGAGTTTGTCGTTCTCGGGTTCTTCGTAGAAGCTATGGTATCCAACGCTGGCTCCTACGCCGCTAAACGTTTGATTGATCTCGGGCGTCGGTGGCGGTCCCGATGGCGCCGAGGTTCCGTACAGGGTTACGTTGTTGTATTGCAACGTCGTAGGGTCGGCGCCCTGGAACTGGTAGCGTTCGATGCCGACATGGTAAAAGCGAGCGATAACCGAGTCGTTGCCTACCGTGGTCGATAGTTCGGCTTGGAGGATCGGCTCGTTGTTGAACTCGCCCGAAAAGTCTCCGGGAAAGACATTTGCGACCTTGATCGGGCCGGCAGGCAGGGAACCCGTGTAGCCTCCACCCGGGATGAACGTCCCGTCGATGAAGTCGCTCGTGTTGACGTTTTGATCGCTGTATGCCTGGCTGCCGAGGTAGCTCACAGTGAGTCTCGTCGCAGATGAAAAATGGTACTGGAGCTTGACCAGCTCCGAGGCTTCGTCAAGGTAGCCTTGCAGCATGAAGCAGCATGCGACCAAGTGATACTGTGTCGGAAGGAAGCTCTGCGTCGTTCCGTACTGGGTGTAACCGGTGTTGCCTTGCAGGTAGCACGGCGGCCCGGCCGAGCAGTTCGTATTTCCAGTCGGGAAACCGTACGACGGGTCGTAGTAGACGCCGTGTCCGTTTGCGGCCGACGGATTATCGTCGTTCGCAACGGCGACGACGAAGCCCAAATGACCGACTGTATCCGAGAATCCGAGGTCAGCGAATGTTCCACCGCGGTTGTCGATGCCTGCGAAGAATTGGGGAAATGGTTCGAGCGTCGGGTCTTTCGTGTGGAAGTTGATCGTGCCGCCGATGGCATTGTTGACGACCGGTGATTCGGCGCCAGGGCCTTTGATGACTTCGATGCTCCCGAACATGAACGGATTGATGAACGTCGTGACGTTGTCGCCGTACTGTCCGACGGAGATATAGTGACCGTCGATCAGCGAGGCGGTTTCGTAGGATGTCGCGTCGCGAATGTTTGGTATCGTGATCGCACCCGGCGCGGCCGCGTTGGCGGAGTTCGATGGAAACGATATCTGAAGACCCGGGATCTGACTGAGCACTCGGGTTACCTGCGGCTGAGCTTGATTGATGAACGTCTGCGACTGGATGACGTTCACCGACGCGGGTGTCTGATTGATCGCGCCGCGGCCGTTCACCGAAACGTGCGCGATCGTGCGCAGGTTCGAAAAGCTTATGGCGGCTATGCTGACGCTTAGCGCCTGCGCTTGGCCCGCAACCAGCGCGATGTCGTTCTGCACGGCGGTGTTGTAGCCCGCCTTGCTCACCGAGATCGTATAGATGCCCGGCGTGACGCTCGCGAAGCTGAAATCGCCTTTAGCGTCGGTCGTCGTCGAGTAGGACGTCGGACCCGTCAACAGGACCGCCGCGCCCACCACGGGTGCGCCGGTCGTGTCTTTGACGGTACCCGTGACGGAGGCGCTCGCTTGCGCGAGCATTCCGCTGGGTATTGTCGCGGCGGCGAGCGCGGGGGCACCCGCAATGACCGCCAGCACCAATGGGGCGAAAAGTCGAAAAATGCGCATCGTAATCCTCCGAATCGGTGGCGCTACTGCTACATCATTACGGCCCGAAATCGAGCGTCCCTTCTCATGATTATGGCGCCTTAATGATGGCTTGTGCCAAATTTTGCGGCGTTGGGTGCAAGGGCCCAACCTTCGCTTAGCCTAAGAGCGCCGTACCGATGCCGGCGATTCCGTTTCCGAAGGAAAAAGTGCCGCGCAAAGCGGCGCTTGAGGAGATCCGCATCCTCGAGCGGCACTATCCGCATGCTACGACGGCACTCGAGCATCGCGATCCCTACCAGCTGCTGATCGCGGTCATCCTGTCGGCGCAGTGTACCGATGCCCGCGTCAACGCAACGACGCCGGCGCTCTTCAAGAAGTATCCCAAACCGGAGCACCTTGCGAAGGCCAAGCAGCGCGACGTCGAGCGTATCATAAGGTCGTGCGGTTTCTTCCGGGCGAAATCGCGAAACATCATTGCGGCCGCGCGCGATCTCAGCGAACGATTCGGCGGCAAGGTTCCCGGAGTGAGGGAGGACCTGGAGTCGCTTGCCGGCGTGGGCCGTAAGACGGCAAGCGTCGTGCTCGCCAACGCGTTCGACGAGCCGGCGCTCGCGGTCGACACCCACGTCTTTCGCGTCGCTCATCGCCTCGGTCTCACGACGGGAAAGACGCCGCGCGAGGTCGAGGAAGACCTCACCGCCGTGGTGCCTCGCGCGAAATGGGGGCTCGCGACCCACTGGCTCATCCTGCATGGGCGCGCGATCTGCAAGGCGCCGCGTCCGCTCTGCGAACGCTGTCCCGAAAACGCGCTCTGCCCCACCGGCAAGACCCTGCTCAAGAAGAAAAAGAAATCGGCGTAGCCGGGAGCTACGCCGATAATGAATAAAAACGACCCCTGGCGTTAGCGCGTGCGGGGTTTCGTCGTGTGATGCGGCTTGGGTTTTGCCGTCGGCTTCGCCTTGGGCTTGGCCGTCGGCTTCGCCTTGGGCTTGGCCGTCGGCTTCGCATGGTACGTATGAACCATTGTCGCCGGTTTATGGGTCGGTTTTGCGGTCGTTGCCGCCATCGCGACACCGCTCATGAGGAATGCCGAGGCCATGAGCGCAATGAGAGCCTTCTTCAATCTACACACCTCCTTTCATAGCAAGATCAAACCTGGAACGTAAAGGCAGGTCCGATAGTTCGGTCTCAGCCGCCGGTTCCCTGGCCCTTCGAAGCGGCGTCCGCCCCGCGGCCGACCAGCGCCCGGGCGATGACGAGGCGCTGAATCTGCTGCGTTCCCTCGTAAATTTGCGTGATCTTGGCATCGCGCATCATGCGCTCGACCGGGTACTCGGCCGAGTAGCCGAAGCCGCCCAGAACCTGCACGGCGTCGGTTGTCACCGCCATCGCCACGTCGCCGCACTTGAGCTTCGCCATGGCAGCCCAGAGGGTCACGTCGGGCGCGCCTTCATCGCACTTGCGTGCGGCCTCATAAAGAAGAAGGCGTGCGGCTTCGACCTCGGTCTGCATGTCTGCGAGCATGAAGCCGACCCCTTGATGCTGGCCGATCGGTTTGCCGAAGGCGACGCGTTCCTTCGCGTAGTTGGTGGCGTACTCGAGTGCGCCCGATGCGATACCCAGCGCTTGAGCGGCGATGCCGGGACGTGACTTGTCGAGCACCTTCATCGCAACCTTGAATCCCTCGCCCTCTGACCCTAGCAAATTCTCCGCGGGCACGATGCAATCTGCGAAGTTCAACTCGACGGTCGGCGAGCCGCGAATGCCCATCTTGCGCTCCTTCTTGCCGACCTGAAAGCCTTTGAAATTCTTCTCGACGATGAACGCGCTGATGCCCTTGGGGCCTTTGCGCGGATCCGTCACCGCAAAAACGCAGACCACGTCTGCAAGTCCGCCATGCGTGATCCAGATCTTCGCGCCGTTGAGCACGTACGCGTCGCCGCGTCGCTCCGCCCGAGTGCGCATCGAACCTGCAGCATCGGACCCGCTGGTACTTTCGGTCAACGCGTATGCTGCTATCCATTCGCCCGAAGCGAGTTTTGGCAGATATCGCCGCTTCTGCTCCTCGGTGCCGCCGATGAGAATCGGCAGCATTCCAAGCTCCTGCACCGCAACGATGAGTGAGCTCGAGGCGCACGCTTTGGCAATTTCCTCGACGACCTTGACGTAGGTGAGGAACGTTCCACCGAGGCCGCCGTATTCGGTTGGAATCGGGATGCCGAGCAGGTCGTTCTGCGCGAAGAGCTCCTTGAGATCCATGGGAAACTCGCCGCGCTCGTCGATCTCGGCGGCACGCGGCGCGACGCGCTGGCCGACGAGCTGTCGCACCGACGCAAGGATCAGCGATTCTTCGTCCTGAGTGTCGAGGGAGTGCTGCGGGGTAGCCATAACGCCGTCAGCTTCGACGCCTCTTTGTTGCCATCCTGAGCGAAGCCCGTCCTGAGCGCGCTGCGCTAGCAGCAGTCGAACTGGGATCGAGGACGGAGGAACGCTTTAGCCGAGGCACCTATCTTCCCGAGCACATGGACAAAGTGTACGCTAGCTGCGCGCAGGCGGTGGCCGATATCCCCAGTGGTGCCACGCTTGCGGTCGGCGGCTTCGGACTCAACGGCATTCCGCACAATCTCATCCAAGCGTTACTAGAGCAAGGCGCGACCGACTTGGTGACTGTGAGCAACAACTGCGGTGTCGACGGTTGGGGACTGGGCGTGCTGCTCGACCACAAGCGCATTCGCCGCACGACCGGTTCGTACGTCGGCGAGAACCGCGAGTTCGAGCGCCAGTACTTGCAAGGCGAACTCGAGGTCGAGCTCGTTCCGCAAGGGACGCTCGCCGAGCGTCTGCGCGCCGGCGGCTGCGGAATTCCCGCGTTTTACACGCCGGCGGGCGTCGGCACGATGGTCGCGGAGGGTGGCCTTCCGTGGCGGTACGCACCCGACGGTTCGATTGCCGTGGCGTCGCCGCCGAAAGAAGTGCGCCGGTTCGGCGATAACGACTACGTGCTGGAGTACGGAATCGTCTGCGACTTCGCGCTCGTGCGCGCGTCGAGGGGCGATCGCCACGGAAACCTCGTCTTCCATAAAGCAACGCGCAATTTCAATCCGCTCTGCGCGATGGCCGGCCGCATCACGATCGCGGAGGTCGAGGAACTGGTGGAGCCCGGCACGATTCCTCCCGAAGACGTACATCTGCCCGAGATATTCGTCCATCGCATCGTTGAAGTCGGACCCGAGGGCAAGCGCATCGAGCGCGTCACGACGCGCAAACGGGAGGGAAAGTAAGATGGCGCTCTCGCGAACGGAGCTCGCCGCGCGTGTCGCAAAGGAGCTGCGCGACGGCCAGTACGTCAATCTCGGCATCGGATTGCCGACGCTCGTGCCCAACTATATGCCGGGGGGCATTCACGTCGTGCTGCAAAGCGAGAACGGCATTCTCGGACTCGGGCCCTATCCTTACGAAGGCGACGAAGACGCCGATCTCATCAATGCGGGCAAGGAGACGGTGACGGTGTTGCCCGGTGCGTCGTTCTTCGATTCTTCCCTGTCATTTGGAATGATTCGCGGCGGCCACATCGACGTCGCCGTCCTCGGCGCGATGCAAGTCTCCGAACGCGGCGACCTCGCGAACTGGATGATTCCGGGGAAGATGGTCAAGGGAATGGGCGGCGCGATGGACTTGGTCCACGGCGCCAAGCGCGTCATCGTCATGATGGAGCACGTCTCGAAGAGCGGCGAGCACAAGATCGTGCGCGAGTGTTCGCTGCCGCTCACCGGACGGGGCGTGGTCAACCGCATCGTCACCGACCTCGCTGTGCTTGACGTGACCCCGGACGGTCTCGTGTTACGCGAGCTCGCCCCCGGCGTCAGCGAAGAAGAGGCTCGCAAAGCAACCGAACCTCCAATAAAGGCGTGATGCGACTTTGTCAGCTCTTGCTAGCAAATGATGCTTGCCTTCGGCGAGCTGCGCTGCAATTGTCATCCTGAGCGAGCCGAAACGCGAAAGCGTTGAGGCGACGTCGAAGGAAGCGGATCTAACCACATGCTCGCGAAGATGTGAGGCGCCTCCCTCGACGTCGTTCGGTGCTATCGCACCTCACTCGCTCGGGATGACAAAGCGCACTCGCTGATGTGGAAATCCCGAGTCCGAAGGACACCAGAAGCGATCTCCATCTGTCGTAGGTGGCCCCGCAGGGGCCATGGTGTACTCGGGATGACAGGTTATAGGGTGGCGACGGGTTCGTCGCGGAACTGCCGGTGGTAGAGCCGCGCGTACGAGCCGTTGCGCGCGAGCAGCTCTGCGTGCGTGCCCTGCTCGACGATGCGGCCGCGTTCGATGACGAAAATGACGTCTGCGGATAGCACTGTTGAGAGGCGATGGGCGATGACGAGGCTCGTTCGCCCGCGCATGAGCCGTTCGAGTGCCGCTTGGATTGCGGCCTCGCTATGCGAGTCGAGCGAACTCGTCGCCTCATCGAGGATGAGGATGCGGGGATCCTTCAAGAGCACGCGCGCGATCGCTAAACGCTGGCGCTCGCCGCCCGAGAGCTTGTGCCCGCGCTCGCCGACGACGGTGTTGTATCCGTCCGGCAGCGAGGCGATGAAATCGTGGATGTTCGCCGCGGTCGCGGCGGCGACCATCTCTTGCTCGGTTGCGTCGGGTTTACCGTATCGCAAGTTATTGGCCACCGTGTCGTGGAAGAGATAGGTCTCCTGCATCACGATGCCGATATCGCGGCGAAGCGATTCGAGCGTCACCGTGCGAACGTCGTGGCCGTCGACGAGCACGCGCCCTTCCTGCGGATCGTAGAAGCGCGGAACCAGGTACGTGATCGTGCTCTTTCCGGCGCCGGTAGGCCCGACGAATGCGGCTACTTGCCCGCTCTTCACCTGGAAAGAGACGCCATCGAGTACGCGACGGGCTTCCGTGTACCCGAAGCTGACGTTCTCGAAGGTGATGTCGCCGTGAATTGCCGGTAACGCAACCGCGGCAGGCTCGTCGTACGGTTCCGTCGTCATGTCGAGGTACTCGAAGATGCGTTCGAAGACCGCTAAAGCGCTGACGATCTGCACCTGGATTCCGGCAAGGGTAGCGGCCGGCGCGTAAAGCCGCGTTTGGATGAATCCAATGAACGCGACGATCACGCCGATCTGCAACGCGTTGTGAATCGCCAGCCACCCACCGCCGAGCCAGACGATCACCGGACCCAGCAGGACCATCGCACCGACCGATGCCAGGAACCAGCGGCCGACCATGGCAAGCCGGATCTCAAGCTTCATCAGATGCGTGCTGACGTCGTAGAAGCGGCGCTTTTCGAAGAGTTCGCGGGCGAACGACTTGATCAGCGTGATGCCCGAGATCGAAAGCGTCTCTTGCGTGATCGATTCGATGCGGTCGCGTTGCTCCCGCGTTCGGCGGCGCACGTCGTACATGCGCCGGCCGACCGGCCCAAGCGGCAGAATCATGATCGGTACAACGAAGACCGAGAGCAGCGCCAGCCGCCAGTTCCAGACGAACATCGCGATCGCCGTGGTGAAAATGATCACCGCGTTGGTGACGATCTGCGTGAGCGTGCCCGTAACGACGTTGTCGATGTTGTCGACGTCGTTCGAAACGCGATTCATGATCTCGCCGGTCTTCGTTCCTGTGAAGAACGCGATCGGCATCCGGTGCAGATGCGAGACGAGACCGGTGCGGATGTCGCGCATGATACCCTCGCCGACGAGCGAGTTCAGGTAACCCTGCGCGACGCCGACCGCAGCTCCGGTGAGCGCCGATGCAACGATGACCGCCAAATCGATGCCCAGCGTCGGGAGACTCTTGCGCGGCAGCGCGACGTCGATGATGTGCGCCGTCATGAAGCCGGGTACGAGGCCCAACACCGCCGAGACGACGATGCAGAGCAAGACCAGCGCCTCCGCCTGCCAATAGGGAAGGAAAAGGGCGCCGATGCGCCGCCAGTCGATGCGTTTGCGAACCTTCGGCTTGTCCGGGCTATACAGGTTGCCCCACATCAGCCCGTGGCCGCTCATCATGGAGCGTTCATCCAGTTACCAGGTTGCGGTGCGCTGGTGCAGCGTTACTTTGTTGCCTTCGGGGTCTTGAAAGGACGTCAGCCTGCACACGGGTGTGTCGTAGATATCCTCGACAGTCATCCCTTTGGCGATGAGATCGTTTCGCGCGCGGTCGATGTCGTCGACCTCGAAGGCGACGCTTGCGGCGCTGCCGGGAGGCCTACCGGCCCACTCGTCGGTGAGCACCGCGAAACAGCCGCTGCCGAGTACGGCCTCATCGTATTTGAGCACGCCGTTCTCGGCGAACTCGCCGTTGAAATTCAGGCCGAGAACATCACGGTAGAAGTCGCGTAGTTTCGCGACGTCCTTCGCAGGATATGCCGTGAATGCGATGTCTTTGATCATCTTAGGCTCGCTTTCCGTTGCGCAGATGCGCAAGTTCTTTGAAAAGGTCGCGCTCTTTCTGCGAGAGCCGCTGTGGTAGTTGGCCGATGAGGCGGACGTAGAGATCGCCCGCACCGCCTCCCTTGACTTTGGGCATGCCTTTCCCTGCCAGGCGCAAGAGCCGGTTGTTCTGCGTGCCTTCGGGAATCGTCATTGCAACCTGTCCGCTCATCGTCGGCACTTTCACTTCGCTTCCCAACACCAGATCGTACAAGCTTACCGGTAGGTCGATATAGAGATCGTCACCCTTGCGGCGATAGGTTGCGTCTTCTTTGAGTTTTACGATCAGGTAGAGATCGCCGCTCGGCGTACCGCTGCCGCCCTGAGCCGCAAGGCGTATACGTTGTCCGTCGGCGATGCCGCGAGGAATCGTAACCTCGAATCGCTTGTTGACGACCGCGCGTCCGGTGCCGTGACACTGGCTGCAGAGCTTTCCGCGTTCGGTTCCATTCCCGTGGCAGCGCGGGCAGCGGTCTTCCAGTTGCAGCGAGACGTTCTTCTTCCCGCCCTCGAACGCGTCGCGGAGGCCGAGTTCCAGCGTCGTCTCGATATCCTCGCCGCGATGCGCAACGGTGCGCGTCGACGGGCGCCGGCCGATTCCGGAGAAGAAGAGATCGAAGAAATCGGAGAAGCCGCTCGCGCCGCCAAAGCCGCCCAGATCGAAGCCTTCGTGTTCGAACTGCGTGCGGTACCGCTGCTGCGCTTCGGCTTGCTGCGCGGCCTGCTGCCAGTCGGAGCCGAGCATGTCGTACTTGCGGCGCTTCTGGGGATCGCCGAGCACCTCGTACGCCTCGGAGATTTCTTTGAACTTCTCCTCGGCCTGTTTCTGATTGGTCGGATTTGCGTCCGGATGCCACTTACGCGCAAGCCGGCGGTATGCGGACTTGATATCCTTCTCGGAGGCGTTCTTCGCTACTCCGAGCGTTGCGTAGTAGTCCTTGTAGGTCATCGGCATCGGAGCGCTCCTCCGCTACGGCGACTCGGGCGGCTCGCTGTGTTTTGCCACGATGACCTTTGCCGGACGCAGCAGCTCGCCGTCGATCGTATAACCCTTCTGCGTTACCTCTACGACGGTGTCGTCCGCGACGCCGTCAGCGGCTTGTGCGGTGCCGATCGCCTCCGCTACCTGTGGATCGAACGTCTTTCCCCCGACGTCGATCGGCTTGACCCCTTCGGCATCGAGCACCGCCTTGAATCCGCGCAGGGTCTGCTCGATGCCGTTGCGCAGTGTCTCGCCCGCGCCGTCGGATTCGAGCGCGCGCTCGAGATTGTCGAGCACCGGCAAGAAGCGCTCCAGCATCGCGCGCCGTCGATCGGTGAGGATCTTGACGAAATCTCGCTCGGTGCGCTTCTTGTAATTTTCGAAGTCGGCCGCGGCGAGCAGAAAGCGGTTGTAGTTTTCATCTGCGCGGGCGGTTGCGGCGGCAAGCTGCTCGCGCAGATGAACGACCACGTCGGGTTCCTGTTGCTCGGATACCGGCTCGCCCGCAGCCGGGTCGGCGTCGAGTCGCTGTTCCTCGAACATGGTGCCTCCGCGGCTTACTTCGACTCTTTGAACTCGGCGTCGATGACGTCTTCTTGCGGCTGCGACTCGGTCGCCGCACCCGCACCGTTTGCCGACGTCGAGCCGTCGCCGCCGGGTGCGCTCTCACCGGCAGTCGCCGTCGCTTTGTAGAGCAACTCCGCCATCTTGTAGCTCGCCTGTTGCAGGCGCTCGACGGCGGATTTCACTTCGGCCGCGGTTCCGTTCTCGCTGACGCGTTTGAGATCCGCAAGCGCGCTCTCTACGTCGCTGCGGGCGCCCGCGTCGAGACGGTCGCCGACTTCCTTGAGCGATTTCTCGGTCGAGTAGATCAGGCTCGAAGCGGTGTTGCGAATCTCCGCCTCCTCGCGCCGGGTGTTGTCGGATGCGGCTTGCGCTTCCGCATCGCGAACCATACGGTCGACCTCCTCCTTGGTGAGGTTCGTCGACGCGGTGATCGTGATGCGCTGCTCTTTGCCGGTTCCCAGATCTTTGGCGTTGACGTGCACGATGCCGTTGGCGTCGATGTCGAACGTCACTTCGATCTGCGGAATGCCGCGCGGCGCTGCCGGGATGCCTTCCAAGCGGAAGCGTCCGAGCGTCTTGTTGTCCGGCGCCATCGGCCGTTCGCCCTGGAGCACGTGGATGTCGACCGAGGTTTGGCCGTCCTCGGCGGTCGTGAAGATCTGCGATTTCTTCGTCGGGATCGTCGTGTTACGCTCGATGAGCCGCGTCATGACTCCGCCCATCGTCTCTAAACCGAGCGAGAGCGGGGTCACGTCGAGTAGAACGATGTCGCGCACCTCGCCGGCGAGCACCCCGGCCTGAATTGCGGCGCCGACCGCCACGACTTCGTCCGGATTGACGGTGAGGTTCGGTTCCTTGCCGGTGAGCTTACGCACCAGCTGCTGGATAACCGGCATGCGCGTCGCGCCGCCCACCATGATGATCTCGTCGATCTTCGAGATGTCGAGCTTCGCGTCGGCGATCGCGTTCTTGAACGGCCCGACGCAGCGATCGGTGAGATCGCTCGTCAGCTCCTCGAACTTCGCGCGCGTCAGCGTGTAGTCGAGGTGTTTCGGACCCTCTTGATCGGCTGTGATGAACGGGAGATTGATGGTCGTTTGAACGACGGTCGAAAGCTCGATCTTCGCCTTCTCCGCAGCCTCGGTCAGACGCTGAAGCGCCTGGCGATCCTTGGACAGATCGATGCCTTGATCTTTACGGAACTCGGAGGTTAGCCATTCGACGACGCGATGATCGTAGTCGTCGCCGCCGAGACGCGTGTCGCCGTTTGTCGCCTTCACCTCGAAGACGCCTTCGCCGACCTCGAGGATCGAGACGTCGTACGTGCCGCCGCCGAGGTCCCATACCAAGATCGTCTCGTTGCCCTTCTTGTCGAGGCCGTAGGCGAGCGCCGCGGCCGTCGGCTCGTTGATGATGCGCAGCACGTCGAGCCCGGCTATCTTGCCGGCGTCTTTGGTCGCCTGCCGCTGCGAGTCGTTGAAATAGGCCGGAACGGTGATGACAGCCTTGGTCACCCGCTCGCCCAGATAGTTGCTCGCGTCGTTGACGAGCTTCTGAAGGATCATCGCCGAGATCTCTTGCGGCGTGTAATCCTTGCCGTCGATCTTGACGCGGTAGTCGCCTTCGCCCATATGCCGCTTGATCGAAGCGATCGTGCGGTCTGGGTTGGTGATCGCCTGACGTTTGGCGAGTTGTCCGACGAGCCGTTCGCCGGTCTTGGTGAATGCGACGACGGAAGGCGTCGTACGCGAGCCTTCCGAGTTTGGAATGACGACGGGTTGCGTGCCTTCCATGACGGCAACGACCGAGTTGGTCGTGCCGAGGTCGATTCCGACCACTTTAGCCATTGAGTTGTATCCCTCTCTTGCGAAAAATTCTGTTGCAAGCACTCCCGGACCAGCCTCTCCCGGCGATCGAGGTGCGCTAGAGGTTGCGTGTCCTGCGCGCGGGATGCGCCTTGCCGCTTACGGGTGCTTGCGATACTAGGCCATCATACCAAGACGACCGGTATCCGAAAACAACAACCCCGCTTGCTTGCGGCGGGGTTGCATCTTGTCATCCGGAGCGAGCCCTTAGGAGCCTGTCGGACTTAGGCGCATCTCCGTCTTCCGGCCGCCTTTTGTCCGAATACTTCGTCGCTCATCGGTCACGAAGCTACAGCTTCGCTCCCTGGTTGGTGCTCCATCTTCGAACAAAGCGCGGCGCGGAATCCGAAAATAGCCCAAGGCCGACAATCTCCTAGGGCTGCTGGATCTGTTGGGCGGCTGGGCGCTCGCCGAGTTTCACGACTGCCAGCCGGCGATTGCCCTGGGACCAGAGGTCGAGCCGCAGCTCTTCGCCGGGGCGCTTGGCTTCGATGTACCGCTGCAATGCGGCCGAGCTGTTGAAGTTCTTTCCGTCGGCCGAGATCACGACGTCTCCGGGCTGTAGACCAGCCTGGTCCGCCGGCGATCCGCCTATGACCTCGTAGACTTCGACGCCGCCGCTTCCTTCGTAGCCGATCTGGTTGCGCAACCCGGTGTTGAGATTCTCGAGGTAGACGCCGAGATAGCCCTCGTTCGTTCCCTGATGGATGCCCGGATGGGCTTCGAGCGAGGCCACGACGCGGCGAACCGTGTTCGAAGGAATCGCAAAACCGATGCCTTGCGCGTAGGCGGACGGCGCGGTCGATTGGTTGATGCCGATGACCTGGCCGTCGATGTCGATCAGCGGGCCACCGGAGTTTCCGGGATTGATCGGCGCCGAGGTTTGCAAGAGGCCTTTGAAGTCGATCGCGGTTCCGTTTTCGGTGGCGATTTCTTCATTTCGATTGAACGCCGAGACCACGCCGAGCGTGACGGTCTGTTGAAGCTGCAGCGGTTCGCCGATCGCGATCGCCCACTGCCCCTGTTCGAGGCGGTCGGAGTCGGCCAGCTGCAACGGCGGCGGAAGTTTCGCGTAATTATCGACCTTGATGATTGCGATGTCCGCGCCGATGTTCTCGGCGACGATGTGCGCCGGCTCCTTATCGCCATTGGCAAAAACCACCGTTATGCTCGTGACGTGGCCTCCTTGGGGCGGTGTCACCACGTGCGCGTTGGTCACGATGTCGCCTTGCGTATCGTAGACGAAGCCCGAACCGGAGTCGCGCGCCTGGAAGCGCTGCGTGTAACCGGGGCCCTGTTGTCCGAAGAACTGCTGGAAGAGCGAGTCCATCGGCACGTACTCTTGGCCGTTGATTTGGACTTGTATCGCGACGACCGACGCCTTCGTGCGCTTGACGGCGTTGACGATGCGATCCTGATCGCTGACGCCCGTTAGCGGTGCCGCGGAGACCGGCGGTGCAGTGTTGTTCGGTCCGGCTACGTTCTTGAGGTGTGTGCTTGCGTAGAGCAGCATCACGAAGCTGCCGATGACCGCGCCGGCGAGTGCGGTAATCAGTGCAGGCAGAATACGAGTCTTCACCATGGTTCCTGTTGTATTACGAGTATTGCAAGCAAAGTTCTACCCCGGCTCGCTTATTTTCTACTTAGAAAACGCCCAGAGCCGCCCAAAGGTTACCCCTGCCTAGCGGGGGAGGCAGCCGCGGCTTGCGTTCGAGCCGGCGCCGCCATGTCGGAGACGACGTTGCCGTCCTTGAGGCGTACGATGCGCTTGGCGTGACCGGCGACCTGCTCGTCATGGCTCACCATGACGATTGTATGGCCTTCGTCATGCAACCTGGCGAATAGTTGCAGCAGCTCCTCGCTGGTCGCCGAGTCGAGGTTTCCCGTCGGCTCGTCGGCGAGCAGCACCGCTGGCTCGTTGACGAGCGCGCGCCCAATCGCGACGCGCTGCTGCTGCCCTCCGGAAAGCTCTGCGGGCTTGTGGCGAGCTCGATCGGCGAGGCCCAAGGTCGCGAGCACGTTCATTGCGCGGGCGCGGCGCTCGCGGGGCGAAACGCCCGCATAGAAGAGCGGTAACGCGACGTTGTCCAGCGCGTTGGCTCGCCCGAGCAAGTTGAATCCCTGAAAAACAAACCCGAGCTTTCGCAAGCGTATCTCGGCGAGCGCGTTGTCGTCGAGCTGCGAAACGTCGGTGCCTTCGAGTCTGTACCGCCCATGCGTTGCGCGATCGAGACATCCGATGATGTTCATCAGCGTCGACTTGCCCGATCCCGACGGCCCCATGATCGCAACGTACTCACCGCGATCGACGGTCAGCGCGATGCCGTGCAAGACTTCCAGCTCGATCGCACCCGTATGGTAGACCTTGACGATGCCGTCAAGGTCGATGATTCGCTCACTCATAACGCAACGCTTCGATCGGATCGAGACGAGAAGCTCTGTACGCCGGGTAGGTGCCGAACGCCAGCGCTGCGACGATCGCGAATATCGCCGCCACGGCAATGGCGGTGAGCCAGGGGATCGGCGTGATGGAGCCGGTGAGCTTGATGATGGCAAACCGGTTCACCGCTTCCCCGATTGCCAGCCCGACCACCAGTCCGATCGTGCAGCCGGCACCGCAGAGCAAGAGTGCTTCGACGAAAAACTGAGCGAGGATCTGCGAGGCTCGCGCGCCGATTGCCTTGCGCACGCCGATCTCGCGCGTCCTCTCGGCAACTGAGACAAGCATGATGTTCATGATTCCGATGCCGGCCACGACGAGCGAGACCGCGCCGATCAGCGCCACGATGAGCGTCATCGCGTTGAAGACGCCGTTGATGCCTTGCGTGATCTGAGCTTTATCGAAGCTTTGATACTGCTGGCCGGCGCCGCCGCCGTGGCGGGCGCGTAATGCGTTGATCACGGCGATTTCGAGCGCGGGAATCTGCGCGGAATTTGCGGCGATGAACCGTCCGGCGAAGACCGTCGAGCCGTGCACGTAGTTTTGAACGTAGGTCGTCCACGGGATCGAGATGTCGGCTCCGAACTGCGCGTTGATGAATCCGTGATGGGGCGGTTGCAGCACGCCGACGATCACGTAGCGGCGGTCACCGACGTAGAGGTTTTCGCCGGTCGGGTCTCCGCCGTCCGGAAAGAGACGTTGATAGACGGTATGGGAGATCACGCAGACGGAAGCGGCCGACGTTACGTCGGCATCGGTGAACCGCCTGCCATATTCGATTGGCGTCGTGTTGAACGGTATCGGCCCGTCCGGCGAGACGCCGTAGCGCGCCTGCCGATGCCCTGCGTGAACGAGTTCGGTGTGAAAGCCGAGCGGCTGCGCGTCGACGATTCCGGGAATATCGGCTTTGATCGCGGCGAGGTCGCTGAGACGAATGCTGGCCATCTGCGTATTACGCTGAGTCGTGTTTGGGAAGATGATGAAGGAGTTATCGGCGATGCCGCCGAGCGCCGCGCTGACGGCGCCGCCCATGCTCTTTCCGAGCGTAAGGATGGCGACGACCGCGCCGACGCCGATGATCAGCCCGGTGACGGTCAAGAGCGACCGCACCTTGTTAGCCAGCAAGACGCGCCACGCTTCGGCGGCGTACATCATGCCCGAAGAGCCTCGATTGGATCGAGTTGTGCGGCGCGCAATGCCGGATAGGTGCCGAAGAGAATGCCAACGAGTCCGGAAAATGACAGCGCGACCGCAACGATCAAAACGTAAGGGACGATCATCTGCCCTAGCTCCTTCGATAGCAGCGATGCGCCGCCGATCGTGGCTAGAAGACCGATGCCCATGCCGGTGCCACCCCCGAGAACGGCGAGAACGAGTGACTCCATTAAGAACTGCAGCGCGATATCGCCGCGCGAGGCGCCGACGGCTTTGCGGATGCCGATCTCGTGGGTGCGTTCGGTCACCGAGACGAGCATGATGTTCATGATGCCGATGCCAGCGACGACAAGCGCGACGCCTCCGATTGCCGCAAGGCCGATGCCTACGATGTTCAGCACGTTCTCGAAGGCGCGCAGCAGATCGGCGGTGTTCTGCGTGAGGTATTTGGCATCGGGTCCGTGGATGCGCTGGAGCGTCGCGATAGCGATTTTCGCCGCGGTCGCTTCCGTTTCGTAGGGAGCGTAGATCAGAATGTAGTCGGGCGGCGAGGGATCGACGTCGCGATGGAACGTGGTGTACGGGATCGCCACCGTGCTGCTTCCGACAAGTGAGTTGAGAAAGGAACCTTTGATGTTGGCATAGACGCCGACGACGCGGTAGCGGCCTCCATTTATCCGCAGGTAGCTTCCTAGAGCGTTCCCACCGTGGAAGAATTCGGCGCCCAGATCCGCGGTGATGACGCAGACGTGCGCCGCCGAATCGACGTCCTGCTGGCTGAGCTTGCGCCCTTGCTGCATGCTGAGGCCGTCATCGTGGAAGCCGCTGGCGGCGATCACCGACGGATAGTCGCGAACGTTGCCGAAGGTGACCTCGTAGGTTCGGTTCCATTCCGGAATGACCCACGGCGTGATCCCTTGCAGCGCTCGCGCGACGGCGCGCACGTCGTGGTAATGGATCTGCGCGATCGCTGGATAGTCTTGCGTGGGATCCGCCTGCACGACCACCGGGAACGTCCCAAACGATCCGAAGGTGCTTGCGATACCACTGGTCGTTGCGCGGCTGATGCCGAAGACGGTGATGATCGAGGCGCTGCCGATGATCATCCCAAGCATCGTGAGAAACGAACGCATCCGATTACGCCAGAGCGAGGCGACGGCTTCGTCCAGATACGCGAGTAGGCGACTCACACTACGTGGAAAGGGGCAGCGGCGAGGGACTCGACGTCGGCTGCACGAGCCCTCCGTCCGACAGGCCCGGATACTGCTGCGCTACGACGACGTCGCCGGGGTTCAGGCCCCGTTTCACCACGGTTTGCGTGTCGTTGCTGATGCCGGTCACGACCTCACGCCGGCGAGCCACGTTGCCGGCGACGACGTAGACGTAGCTCCTTCCGTTGTCCTTGAAGATGGCGCCGTTCGGCACCACAAGGGCATGTGGGACGTCCGTCGTGAGAATATCGACGTCGACGTTCATGCCGTCTTTGAGAAACGAGGGCGAGCGATCGAGGGTGACGGTCGTCAGCACTTGACGAGCGGTGCTCGTCGTGTCACTCGATTTCGTCGCTACCGGCGCAATTCTCGAGACGTGTCCCTGTATGGTATGGCCGGGAAAGTCCTCACCGGTGATGAGCACTCGCTGGCCGACTTGGACGTTGATGATGTCCTGCTCGTCCACCTGCGCGCGCACGACGTAATCAAGATTCGGCGCGACGGTGAAGAGCGCTTCTCCCGCCGTGACCGGATCGCCGACCTGAATGTGGCGCAGCGGATCGTTCGCGCTGGCTGCAATGGTCTGCACGATGCCATCGAAGGGCGCGACGATTCGCGTGAAGGAGAGCTGCTGCTGGTTCTGGGCGTTGACGATCCTCGATTTGCGCGCATTCGCCTGCGCGGCCTGCACGTTCTCCATGCCGTACCCGCTGACGGCGCCAAGTCGCATTTGCTGCACCGCCTGAAGGTAGGAGACGCGCGCCTGATCCAGTTTCGCCTTGTCCGAATCGAGTTGATTTCTCGCGATCGCCTGGCTGCGGTAGAGGGTCACGTCTTCGTTGTAGATTCGTTGCGCAAGATCGAGGTTCGATTTCGCCGTGTCGACCTGCGCTTGGTACTGAACCCGTGCGTTCTGCTGGTTGACACGTGCGGTGGTCACGTCGGCCAGTGACGAATTGTAGTCGGCTTGCGATCCCGCCGCCTGATAGGCGAGCGTCGGGTTGTAGACGGTCGCCAGGAGCTGTCCCGAAGACACGCGCTCTCCCTCGCGGACGTCCAGCGTCTGCAAGTTTCCGGCGACGAGGGTCGGCACGGTTTGTGAGTCGGGGCTGATGACCACGCCGTTCTCGGCGAGTTTCACGCTGAACGACGCGTACTTCACTGTTACCGTTGCGACGGGCATGCCGCGCCGGCCACCGTGCGCGAATACCGCGATGAGAACGATGGCGGCGAGACCGGCGAGAACGAAGATCAAGTTGCGAGTGCGCATGAAGGCTTTCTATAGATCCGCTACGGCGCTCTCCGGCGAGTACGTACCAACAGCCACCCGCAGTGCGACGACCGCCTCGACGTATGCAACGCGCGCGTCGACCAAATCGGTCTGCGCCTGCACCGATGTCTGTTGAGCTTGGATGACGTCGGCGAGCGCTATAACGCCGTTGCGATACTGCAATTGTGCGATCCTTGCGGCCTCCAAGCCCAGCCGCGCTTCCTCTTTTGCATAGGCAAGTTGGGCCAGCGCCGTCTGCGCCGCGCGATACTGCTGCCGTACATCGAGTTGCGCCTGCGAGACGACGTTCGCCAAGGCCCTTTCGTCTGCGGCGATCTGCGCATCGTCGTTGACGCGCTCCGTGTGACGCTGGCCGTAATCGACGAGCGGGAGTGTGAACGTCGTGGTCACGCCGATCTGCCAAAACCCTGGGCTTCCACGTGGAATCGGGGTCTTCGAGAACGCTTGGAACAACGCGGACTCGGTCGGCGAGTACTGATTGCCGAGGCTTGCTTGTATTTGCAGAGAAGGAAACAGCTCGCGATCCCAGCCTTTGCGCGTCTCGCGCGCCGCCAGCAGCGTTTTTCGCGCGGAGATGACGTCGGGGCGCTCCGCGGTCGCGATGTTTTCGAGAACGTCGATCGCGCCCTTCGGCAAGGCCGGTTCGGGGATGGCTGCCGGAACTGCGAATGCCGTGTCGAGCGGTGCGCCGATCGTGTGGGCAAGCTGCTCGTACGCATTCTGTACGTCCGCTCTTGCCGCTACGAGGGTTGACGCGCTCTTTGCCTGCGCGACCCGGGCGCGCAGCACGTCGACACCCGCCGTCGCGCCTTCTCGAGCTTTGATGCGCGCTGCCGATAACAGAGCGTCCTGGTAACCGAGATCGGAAGCATCGAGCGCAACGATGCCTTTCTTTTGCGCGACGCTATAGAATGCATTGGTGACGTTGGCTGCCACGAGATCTTCGCTCCGTGCCAAATCCTCGCGGGCAGCTGCCAGCGAGGCGTTTGCCGACGCGAGTTGCAGAAAACCGAGGCCGCCACTGTTCAGCGAGTAGTTGCTGATGCCGATCGAGACAGTGTTCTGGCTGAAGTTCGCTTGCGGTGCGATACCGATCAACTGATAGGCTCCGCCGTAATGCTCTTGTTTCTGAAGAATGCTCTGCGCCATCGCGCTGACGGTCGGGAAGGTTTGTCCCTCCTGTACCGCGACCGCGTGCGCCTGCGCCGTAACGGCGGCGTACTTGGCGGCAACCGTAGGATCGTGCGAAAGCGCGTACGCGACCGCACCTTGTAGGGTCAGGGGCGTTTGCGCGTGTGCAAGCGCCGGAGCTATTGCAATCGTCAGTGCGATGGCTCCGATTCGAGCGAGACGACGGTTCACGCTCGCTGTGCAGCCCCTACTGGCCAACGAACGCCGCTAGCATTGACATGAAGGACGCCAGGAGGATCGCTCCCGCTACCGTGATGGCTCCGGGAAAAATCCACGCGACCGCGCCGCGAATGCCGGCCAGGACTCGCATCATGACGACGTTGAGTCCGAATCCCCAAAGAGCAAAAACGTTCAACGCCTGAAGGAAGTCTCCAAGAAACCCTCTCGAGCCCGGCACGACGTATTGCAGGTTCGGAACCGCGCCGAACATATCGCCGAATGAGTTGAAGCTATCCGGGCCGCGCACCATGGCAACGATGCCGAGCACGAGCGCCGCCAACCCGATCGTCGGAACCGCGATGTTCATCGAACCGCTCCACAGGCGCGTGAAATCGGCCTTGCCGCGGCCGACAGCGCTTCCGAGAAGAAGAATCAAAGCATTAAAGAGTGAGGCGATTAGTGGTAGCAAGATGCTGTTGAAATAGGAAAACGCTTGCGCCGCGGGGGATGGGTTCGCCGCGTTCGCAAGCATCCGGCTCTTTTGGGCGGAACTCATGCCTGCAACGTTTGGGTTCGTTGCGATGAGATGCTGGACCATCTGCACGCTTATGTGGCGAGACGCCGGAGTTTCCAAGTAGATGCCGATGGCCCCGAGGGCGATCGTGATCAGGAATGCCCAACCCCATGCCGGCTGTATCTTCAGGCGTTCGAACGCCGCTTTCGGTGCAATGATGACGTCGACGACGGTCTGCAGGTTACTTGCCGACGCTCTTGTCGATGTGTCCATGAACCCCGCTCTTCTACGGAAAAAGTTGCTCGCAGGTTTCAGGATCCGGCCTTCGAGCGCCTTCGCCGCGGCGTCCGCTCGGACGAATGTCGGGCGGCAGATTGCGCAGAATCGCCTGCCGCACGCATTCGAGGCGTTCTTCGCGCAGTTGTAGCAGCCGCATCTCGATGATGAGCCGCATGCGGCGTAGCGCCCGCACCGCATAAAGGCGGTCGGGCATAGTTGGCATATTTTGGGGGCCCGCGCCGCGAAATCGGCGTGGGGGCGCGGGGTTGCGCTTCCGGCACGTGGCCCGGGCCCCCCGAGCGCGAAGCACGCCGGGGTGGGCGACGTGCCGGAAGCGCAACTCCGCGCCAGATGTAGCGCAAGGTGCGACAGCAGTTAAAGGGAGCAACAGGGCGAGCGCGGCAAGGACGCGAGTGAGCATGGACATGGTGAATCCTCCGCAGCATCCTTCACGCATCCCCGACCCACCGGCAAGCCCCTATGTGCGAATTGTGCCGCTCGGCGGTTGCGGCGAGATCGGTCGGAACATGACGATCTTGGAGACGGCCGAGGATCTGATCGCCATCGATTGCGGGCTGATGTTTCCGGACGAAGAGATGTACGGCGTCGACATCGTGATCAACGATTTCAGCTACGTGCGCGAGCGTGCCGGCAAACTTCGCGCGCTCTTGGTGACGCACGGGCACGAGGATCACATCAGATCGGAA
>JAKAPO010000174.1 GCA_021807065.1 bacterium | reverse complement strand
CCAACGGGAACGCGCGCGCTCGGCGGCCTTTCGCTCCATTCTCGCCATCTCGCCGGCGACGAAAGCCGCGCGCGTTTCCTTCTGAAGTTCCGAAAGCCGCACCGCCGTAAGAGTCGCGTCGTGCTCTTCGCCAAGCACATCCTGGAGGCGCTCGACCCGCTTCGCGGCGCGCTTCAGTTTTCGCCCCGTCAGCGGTGCGAACGCCTCGAGGGCGTAACGCAGGTGCTTGGCGGCGATGCGCACGGAGTGCAGCTCGTCGTCCGTCGGCGGTTTCGAACACCGTCGCGCGCACTCACGCAGACGCTTAGAGACCTTCGCGAGAATCGGCCGGATCGTATCGGCGATCCGCGCCTCCGGTTCGGGAACCGCCGGCCGTCGCGGGATCGCGGCGAGCTCCTGCGTGAGCGCAACGTGGCGCGGATCCGCGTGCATAGCCTGCAACCGCGCGTATGCGTCGTTACGCGCCGCGATCAGCGCGTCAAGAATTGCGTCCGCGACGAGAGCATCGGGGGCGTCGAGCGATTCGACGTCGGCGCGCGCTCGAGCGAGCACGATGTCGGCGTCCCGTGCCGCCGACAGCTCATCACTCAAACTACGCAACTTCTCGCGCTGCGCTTTAGCCCACTTCCGATCGAGGAGCGGCGCAAACGTCCGCAGCGCCGAACGCAGGCGGCGAACGGCAACGCGCGCCCGGTGCACGATCTCTGGATCCCGTTCACCTCGTTTCAGGTCTTCGTCGGCGGCAACGAATTCGGAGACGTACTGCGTGAACCTCTCGCGCAGGAACTCGCCGACCGTGACGCGCTCATTCGCGATAGAAGCAACTCCCGCAAACTTGTATGTAGTGGTGCTTGCCTTCGATCGCAATCTGCTCGCCTTGCGTGATTCGCTTTCCTTGGCCGTCAACTCGTACGTTCATCGTCGCCTTTCTGCCGCACGCGCAGACGGTCTTTAGCTCCTCGATGCTGTCGGCGAGCGTAAGGAGCTGCGCCGCACCCGGAAAGGGGTTGCCGAGGAAGTCGCTTCGGATCCCGTAGCAAATGATGGGAATATCCAGCACGTGCGCCGCCCGATGCAGTTGGCGGACTTGCTCGACGGTAAGAAACTGCGCCTCGTCGACGAGAACGCACGCGACATCGCGGATGTCCTTGAGCCGTTCGCCGAAATCGGTCTGGGCGTCGTACAGTTGGGCGCTGCGCTGCGGGCCCAGTCGCGAGGTAACGATGCCGCTGCCGTACCGATCGTCGAGCGACGACGTAAAGAGCCACACCGTGCGCCCGTGTTCGCCGTAGTTGTGCGCGACTTGCAGCAGCGCCGTGGATTTGCCGGCATTCATGGCCGAGTAACGAAAGTAGAGTTTTGCCACGCTGGTGCCGTTCTTCGCTAGCTCGGACGATTCCCCATCCGTAACGCGATGGCGAACAGAGGCAGCGCTGCAAATTGCAGCGCGAGCGAGAAAACGACAACCCAGAGGAGTGAGACGTCGTAGAGTGCGCCCATCACCGCGCTGCCGGCGAACCACGAGACGCCGTAGACTCCGTCGAAGGTTCCTAGAGCCGTGGCGCGCTCTGCGCCGGGAGTGATTTTCGACACGATCGCGGGCAGCAACGTCTCTTGCGCGCCCATGCCGAATCCCCATAGCAGCACGCCTGCGATCGCAACCGCCGGTCCGCCGAGAAAAGAAAGTGGAGCGAAGAGCGCGCCTAACGCAAAGCTCACGAGAATCGTCGGCAGCGCGTAGCGATCGTGCAAGCGCCCGAACACTGGTGCGGATATCGCACCGGCAAACATCGCCGCGGCATAGAGAACGGGAATGAGGTGAGCGGCGACGATGTGCGCTTTGCTCAGGTGAAACGAGACGAGCGCGAAGTCGGCAAACCCGGCGGCGACGCACGCGCCGGCGGCAGCGTACGTCCAAAATCGCCCGTCGAACGTGCGCGCCCGCGTGAGCTTTTCCGGCTCCATCTCGTGGGGCATCGGATACTGAACGCGAGCGATTCCCAAAGTAACGATAGCGAGCGCGCCGGGAACGATGAAGATGCCGAACGCGTTTGCGAACCCGCCGTGGATCGCCAGAATCGCGGCGGCGAGCAACGGACCGAGCGTCGCGCCGACCTGATCCATCAACTCGTGGAAACCGAAGACCCAGCCTTGACCGATCTGCGAGCCAGCGTACGAGAGCATTGCCGACACAGCCGGTTTGCGAATGCCCCGCCCAAAGCGCTCGCCGATCAGTAACCCCGACGCCGCTGGCCACGTGCGAACGAGTGCCAGCGCTGGAACACTGAGGAGGTTGACAGTGTATCCCACGAACGCGAACGGCCAGTAACGCCGCGTCCGATCGGCGACGGTACCGGAAAGTACGCGCAATCCGTATCCGACGAGTTCACCGAATCCCGCCACGAACCCGACGATCAATCCCGTCGCACCGAGGTGTGCCAGGAACGGGCCCGTGATGCTGCGCCCGCCTTCGTAGGTCATGTCGGCGAACAGGCTCACGATGCCGATGATGAAGACGAAGCGAAATGGCCGTGACTGCATGCGATAGAATCTACCATCTCGTGTCGATCGCCTTTATCCTCGCGGGGGCGCTCATGTTTCCGGTGGATAACACGAAGGCTGTCATCCGCGTCAACGAGCTAGGATATGCAGCCGCGGATCGCAAGGTCGCGGTTCTCTGCTCGCTCGTGCCCCGCACGATCGGTCGCTTCACGGTCCTCGATGCCGGCGGTGCAATCGTCTTGCGCGCCGGCGCTCAACCGAAAGGGCCGTACGGTCCCTGCGTTTCCACCTACGATCTCAATATCTCGCCGCTGACCCGTCCGGGCACGTATCGCATCGACGCGCAGGGCGTGCGCTCGCCCCCGTTTCGCATCGCAAGAGATCCCTATGGCGGCGTGCCCGGTGCGTTACTGAACTTCATGCGCGACGAACGATCGGGGTACAATCCGCTCTTTCACGCCTACGTTCACACGCACGACGGGATCGTGGTAGATGGCCCGTATGCGGGCCGCTACTTCGACGTCAGCGGCGGGTGGGCCGATGCCGCCGATGAGCTCCAGTATGTCACGACCTCGGCGCAGGCAACGTTCGTGATGTTGGCCGCATATCGCGATTTTCCGCGTGCGACGCACGATACCGAAATCCTCGCAGAAGCGCGCCACGGACTCGACTGGCTGCTCGCAATGTATCCGCGTCCGAATCTCATGTTCAATCAACTCGGCGACGATCGCGATCATCTGACGTTTCACGTCTTCACCAACGATACAACGAACTATGGTTGGGGGCCGGGCGGCGCGCGTCCAATCTATCCGTGCACCAACCGGCCACAAGGGCTCTTTACGTACAAGAATCATTCCAACGGCGCGGCGTCGACGGCCGGACAGTTTGCCTCGGCATTCGCGCTCGGCGCCCAAGTCTTTCGCGGCATCGCCCCGCGATATGCGGCACTCCTCGCCCGCAAGGCACGGGAGGCATATCGCTACGGACAGTTGCATCCCGGCGTCTGTCAGACCGCGCCGGCAACGGCGCCGTACTACTACGAGATCACGAACTACGCAAACGACATGGAGCTGGCCGCCGCCGAGCTGTACAGCCTCACGCGCGAGCCTCGCTACCAGCGTCAAGGGCTGGCCTACGCGTCGATGGAGCCGGTGCAGCCGTGGATGGGCGCCGATACCGCCGAGCATTACGCCTGGTATCCGTTCCTGAATTTCGGACACTACGAGTTGTGGCGCACCGGCGATGCCGCGGTGCGAGAACGGATGGAACGCTACTACCGCCTCGGTTTACAGCGCGTGGCGACGCGCGCGTGTAACGCTTTTTCGATCGGCATCCCGTTCATCTGGGTCTCGAACGATCTCGCCATCGCCTATGCTACGCAAGCATATCTCTACCGCCGGATGACGGGCGATGCGACGTTCCTTCGCTATGAAGATGCGGCGCGGAATTGGCTGTTCGGCGAGAATCTGTGGGGAACGTCGTTCGTCATCGGCGTACCGAAGGGCGGTCCCTATCCAAGGCATCCGCAATCGATCGAGAGCCACACGTTGCACATCCGGATGCGAGGCGGCGTCGTCGACGGACCCGTCTACCGGAGCGTCTTCGAACGCCTGAAAGGCATCAAGCTCTCGCGCCCCGACAAGTACGCGCCCTTCAACACAGGATTCATCGTCTACCACGACGACTTCTGGGACTATTCGACCAATGAGCCGGTCATGTCGACGACGGCGGATCTGATCTATCTCGCCGCAGCCATGGAACCCGCGCGATGACAGCGCGCCGTATCTTCGTATTCCTGCTCATGTTCGCCAGCATCGCGGTCAACTATATGGATCGCGTGAACTTCTCCGTCTCGATGCCGAAGATACAGCAAACGTTCCATTTCAGCTTGCAGCAGATCGGTACGATCCTTTTCGTGTGGAGCATGAGCTACGCCGTCTTCAATTTTCCGGGCGGCTGGCTCGTCGACCGGCTCGGACTGCGGGGCGGGTTGTTCGCCACCCTCGGATGGTGGTCGGCGTTTACGATCGCAACGCCGTTTGCAGCCACCCTTCGCGGGTGGTACGCGATCCGCGGGCTCATGGGCGCGGGCGAGGCCGCGATCTGGCCGCTCAACGCAAAGTGCGCGGCAGCGTGGGCTCCGGCTAGAGGGCGGTCGCTCTTCTTCACGTGGGCCGGATCGGGACAGTACGTGGGGCCATTCGTCGGGAGCGCGCTTGCCGGCGTTATCCTCGCCCGCTACGGCTGGCAGTGGACGTTCATCATTTTCGGCATTGCCGGGATCGCGATCTTACCGTTCTGGCTCTGGGTTGTTCGCGACCGGCCGGACCAAACCGCGCACCGCGAGAACGTTGACTGGACGGGCATCAGGAACGTGGTCTTCAGCAGAACCGGAATCGGCATGCTGCTCGTCTACCTCACCTTCGGGTATATTCTTTTCACGTTCATCAATTGGACGCCGAGTTACATGTTCCGCACGTTTCACACGAGCATCCTGAATAGCGCGCTCTGGACGAGCCTCGCCGCAGGATTCGGATGGATCGGCTTCATTCTCTCCGGACCGTTCAACGATGGCCTCGTCGCCGTCTTCGACCGTCTCACGGCGCGCCGCATCGGCGCCGCGCTGCCGATGCTCGGTGCCATAGCGTGTATGGTCGCCTCACTCTACTATGCTCGAGCCGGTGAAGCGGCCCAGACGGCGGTCGCTCTCGGCCTCGTACAACTGCTCATGAACGTCACGGTCGGCGCTTGGGCGGTCAACGTCATCGACATCTCGCCGAATCACGCATCAACGGGCCTCGTGTACGGTATCTACAACGGCGTGCTGAACCTGATGGGAGCAGCAAACTCGCTGATCCTGGCATGGCTTGCCACGCGTTACGGTTTCCCGGCGGCCTTCGGAAGCGCGATCGCGTTCATGATCGTCTTTCTCGTTGGCATCTTATTCGTCGTCGATCGCACGAGTTATTCCAAACTCATTGCCAAAGCACAACCTGGAGTTGCACGATGATCTTGACGCTCGCGTTTTCCGTGGCACAGGCACTCTCCTATCCGTTTCCGGCCGCTCTCGTGCGAAGCGAGGACGGAACGACGATCGCTTATTCGATCGACCGCCGCGGAGAACGCTCGATCTGGGTCGCACGCGCACCGCAGTTCGCTCCGCGCGAGGTCGTCGGACCGCTGCCCGACGACGGTCGCGCGATCTCGTCCGTGCAGCTGTCGGCCGATGGCGGTTATCTGGTCAGATC
>JAKAPO010000173.1 GCA_021807065.1 bacterium | reverse complement strand
GCGACTCTTACGGCGGTGCGGCTTTCGGAACTTCAGAAGGAAACGCGCGCGGCTTTCGTCGCCGGCGAGATGGCGAGAATGGAGCGAAAGGCCGCCGAGCGCGCGCGTTCCCGTTGGCGCAGGACATGGCGCAGAGTAAGAAAGGACGCATGAAGGGCGATGACGAACGTACGTTCGCCTGGTATCGCCTGAGCTATGCTGGAATAGCACGCCGCCGCGTGGTACGATGCCGCAGTTCTCCGACAAGACTCTAGTAAGGAAATTCTTCAAGAAGTGGCCACTAAGACCAAAATCAAGCGTCAGCCCAAGGAGCGCCGGCTCAAGCGCAAACCCTGCACGTTCTGCATCGAGAAGGCGGTGGCGGTTAGCTATCGCGACACCAACCGCCTGCGAAAATACATATCGGAGCGCGGCAAGATCGTGCCTCGCCGCATCTCCGGAGCCTGCGCAAAACATCAGCGCATGCTCACGACTGCGATCAAACGTGCGCGGCTCGTCGCGTTTCTTCCATACGTCGCGGAGTAGGGCGCCCGGCCACGTGAAAGTCATTCTGCTCGGCGACGTGAAGCCGCTTGGGCGCAAAGGAGAGATCGTCGACGTGGCCGAGGGCTACGCGCGCAACTATCTCCTGCCGCGTAGCCTGGCGCGCGAGGCGAGCAAGGGTGCGCTGGCGGTGCTCGGTGAGCAGAAGAAGGCGAGCGAGAAGCGCGAGGCTCAGATACTTGCCGAGGCGCAAGCCTTAGCCGAGCGCATCGCGGCCACGAAGTTTACCGTGAGGGCGCGCGCGGGAAGCACCGGCAAACTCTTCGGCGCAGTCACGAACGCGGACGTTGCGGCCGAGATCAACGGGGCGCTCTCGGTCTCGCTCGATCGGCATCGCATCGAGATCAAGAAGCAGATCAAGACGCTAGGATCCTATCCCGTGGAAGTTCGGCTGCACAAGGCCGTGACCGCGAAGACGACCGTCGACGTCATCGCGTCGGAGCCGCGCTGAGAGCATCTTATCATGGCTGCGGCCGCAGAGCATCCCTATCGTACTCGGCTTCGACGTAAATATGGTGTCGAGGACGAACTGAACCGCTACGTCACCGCGCTCTACGACATGCTATCGGGCGTGCTGGGGCAGGACAAGCTCGTATTGCGCGCCGGTAAAGTGAGCGCGCTGAAGATGATGCGCTCTCCCGCGTTACCGGACCGCCTATGCGGGTTGCAGCGGCTCGTCTTCGAGGACCCGACGATCGATCGCGCGATGACGCGTTCTCAGCAGCGCAAGGCAATTGCGGAAATCGAAGAAACGATGGCCGATCTGATCGCGCAGAAGAGCGTTGAGGACGAAGTCGAGCGCCGCGTCAATGCGAAGATGAACGAGCGCCATCAAGAGTATCTCAAGGATCTCAAGATGGAGACGCTGCAGGAGCAAGGCGGTCCCGAAACGCCGGCGACGAAGGCGAAACTCGATGAGTTGAACCAGCTTTCGGCGCGCAGCCTCGCGGCGCAGGCGTTGCAACGGTTACGGCCGCAGTCGTTGCGCGAGATCGTCGGCCAAGAAGCGGCGATACGCGCGCTGCTCGCCAAGATCAGCTCGCCGTTTCCTCAGCACGTGATTCTCTACGGTCCGCCCGGTGTCGGAAAAACAACGGTCGCGCGGCTGGTACTCGAGGTCGCGAAGGCTCGTTCCGGCACGCCGTTTTCGAAAGACGCACCGTTCGTCGAGGCGAGCGGTACGACGCTGCGCTGGGATCCGCGGGAGACGACGAACCCGCTGCTCGGCAGCGTGCACGATCCGATCTATCAAGGAAGCCGCCGCGAGTTCGCCGAGTCGGGAATCCCCGAACCGAAATTGGGACTTGTCACGCGCGCGCACGGGGGCGTCCTGTTCATCGACGAGATCGGAGAGCTCGACCCACTCCTGCAGACGCGTTTGCTGAAGGTGCTCGAGGATCGGAAGGTCGTCTTCGAATCCTCTTATTACGACGAAAGCTCCCCGAACGTTCCGGAGTACGTGAAGCGGCTCTTCCGCGAAGGCGCTCCGGCCGATTTCGTCCTGATCGGCGCGACGACGCGCGAGCCGGATGAGCTCGATCCGGCAATACGCTCGCGCTGTGCAGAGGTCTTTTTCCAACCGCTCACCGGCTCTCAAATCACGAGCATCGTTCACGGCGCGATCAAGCGGCTGGACGCGAGGGCCGAGCGCGGCGTAGTTCCCCTCATTGCATCCTATACCATCGAGGGGCGAAAGGCGGTACAGATCGTTGCCGATGCGTTCGGTCAGGCACTGTTCCGCCTCAATCCCGATACGCGCGCCCAGAAGAACGGTAAACCGATCGCGATCACCGAGGACGACGTGCGAGCGGTCGTGCAGACCAGCCGGCTGGTACGTCATACGCCCGTGCGGGCACGTGCGAAGCGAGAGATCGGAAAGAGTTTCGGCCTGGGCGTGCTGCACTATCTGGGCAGTCTGATCGAGATCGAAGCGGTAGCATTCCGTGCGGCGCAGCGAGCCAAAGGAACGGTTCGGTTCAACGAGACGGCGGGATCGATGGCGAAGGATTCGGTCTTCAACGCGACATCGGTGCTGCGCGCGCTGGCGGGCGTCGATACCGGCGACTACGACTTGCACATCAACGTCGTTGGCGGCGGGAATATCGACGGACCGTCGGCGGGACTCGCGATCTTTCTCGCTCTTTACTCGGCGATCTTGAAGCAGCCGTTACCGCAAGACGTTGCCATAACCGGCGAGCTGTCGATCCAAGGGAAGGTGCGCGGGGTCGGCGGCGTGATCGAGAAGTTGTACGCGGCGCGCCAGGCGGGAATGCGCACCGTCGTCATTCCGCGCGAGAACGCGCGCGAAGTCGATCAAGCGTCGAGCGGATTGCGAATCGTGACCGTTACGAGCGTCGAGCAAGCGCTGCGCCACCTCCGTCTCCACAGGCCATCCACAAGGCGCTTCACCGAGCGGCGGCGCAAGAGCCTCGCACGGTCATGAGCGTCGTCGCACAACCTCTCGTCGATCGCATTCCGCCGCATAACCTGGAAGCCGAGATGGGTGTCATCGGCTCGGTACTCGTCGATCGGGAGATGATGGCGGTCGTCGGCGAGATCGCCAGGCCGTCCGACTTTTACGCTCACGTTCACGAGGCGATTTTCGAGGCGCTCCAGGCATTGTTCGACCGTGGCGAGCCGATGGACAAGATCGCCGTCGCCGAGGAACTGCGCCGCCGAGACGCGCTCGACCGCGTCGGCGGCCTTCCTTATCTGAATACGCTGATGGACACCGTCCAGACCGCCGCCTCGGCATCGTATTACGCGAAAATCGTTCGCGAGAAGGCGATCTTGCGCGCGCTGATCCACGCCGGTACGGAAATCGGAAAACTGGGCTACGATGCGGAGGAGGACGTCGAGGGCGCGCTCGATCGCTCGCAGCAGCTGGTCTACGAGATCGGCGAGCATCGCGGCAGAGCCGATTTCATGCCGGTGAAGCATCTGCTAAAAGACGCATTCGACGATATCGACCGGCGCTATCGCATGCGCGGCGAGCGGACCGGTCTCACCGCGGGGTTCCGCGACATCGACGAGATGACCGCAGGCTTCCAGCCGGGGAACTTCATCATCGTCGCGGCGCGCCCGGGCATGGGCAAAACCTCGTTCGCGCTCAACATGGCGGTTGCGGCGGCACGCGAATCGTCCGAGCCGGTCGCGTTTTTTTCGCTCGAGATGTCGAACAACGAGCTGATCCAACGCCTCATCTGTGCGGAGGCGCGGCTCTCGATGCACGATTTGCGCCGCGGTAATATCAAGCAGCATCAATGGGAAGATATCTCGCGCGCGATGGGCGCGCTCAACGACCTGCCCATCTACCTCGACGACAGCGGCGGGCTCACGGTCACCGAGCTGCGAACGCGCAGCCGGCGCTTGAAAACGACGGTCGGGCTCGGCGCCATCTTCATTGACTACCTGCAGCTGTTGCGACCCGGCGCGTTTGCGCGCTTCTCCAACCGCAACGAAGAGCTTTCCGAAATTTGCCGCACGCTCAAAGTCACGGCGAAGGATCTCGACGTTCCCATCATCGCTTGCGCGCAGTTGAACCGCGCAGTCGAGACGCGCAACGACAAACGCCCGATGCTCGCAGATTTACGCGACTCGGGCAGCTTGGAGCAGGAGTCGGACGTGGTGGCGTTCCTCTATAGGGACGGTTATTACAATAAGGAAACCGCCGATCCGACGCTGACCGAGTTCATCATCGCCAAGCACCGCAACGGGCCGGTTGGATTCGCCCGGCTGCGATTCGAAGAGCAGTACACGCTCTTCGTTCCCTACGCGGACGAGTCGCGCTACCCATCGCCCTAGGAGCCTGCCGGATTATGGCACAGTATCGTCCTCGGACCGCCTAGACTCGTAGTTCGCTGAAGAACTCGAGAGCCGTATCGCGGAGCGCATCGAGGATGCGACCGAAATGCGGGCGGATCTCTTCGGGAGTCAACACGCACAGCTCTACCGTAAAGAGCACGTCGTTTTCTTGCTCCCACAAGGCGATCTTGACGAACTTCTTTCGCGCATTGAGCATATTGGCGATGCGCATGGCGCGATCGGGTTGCATCTCGGCGGGAAGCGACCAACCGGAGCCGATCATCACGAAGTTGGGATCGTCGCGATAGGAAACGATGAAGTAGCGGTCGCCTTCGCTCTTGAAGGCGATACGCAGCGCGTTTTCGTCATCGTCGCGCGTCGCGAGCAGCCCTTCCTCTTCGAGCGCGGCCTCGAGCGGTGCGAGCCTATCCGCTTCCATGGGTCCCGCGAGATTGCAACGATTTGATGAACTTGTCGGCTGCGGCGCGGCTCTCGCTGCGGTCGAAGATGCGCTCGAGCGCCGATATCCCGGCATCGCGGACGCGACCGACGCATCCCCAGAACTCGCTCTGAAACGCCTCCAGCTCCAGTCCGGCGCATTCGAGCACGGCAACGAAGTGTTTCCCGTCGGGCGCGAGCGTGAAATGCACGCCGTCGGCATCGTCCGCGACATCTTGCAGTACCGTTGCATTCTGCGCGCGTTCCCGGGCCCACGATGGAATCTCGTACGCGGTTGCGACCTCGAAGCGCGGCGGTTCACCTTCGTGAACCGTTACCGAAACGACGTAACCACGCGTGCGGAAAAGCAACTCTGCGACGCTTTCGTCGTCGGAGAGGGCCATCTCGACCCGGTGCCCCTCACCTTGAATGAAGCGCGCCAGGCGCTCGCGTACGGGGCTCCCGAAGCTCACGATTCGGCGAGATAGGAGCGCGACAACTTCACGTACTTCTCCGCGGCGATGCCGATCCACGCAGCCGCGGCACCGTCGAGGTTCTTCTTGACCTTTGCCGGCGCGCCGGCAGCGACGACGCGGCTTGGGATGCGGTCGTTTGCGGCGACGACGCTGCCTGCCGCGATCAACGTCTCCTCGCCGATCGTCGCCCCGTTCAACACGACCGCGTTACTGCCGATGAGCGAGCGATCGCCGATCGTGCAATCTTCCATGACCGCCGCGTGGCCGACGGTGACGTCGCTTCCGACGATCGTGCTGCAGCCTTCGCTCACATGGATGACTGCGTTGTCCTGTATGGACGTGCGAGCCCCGACGCGGATGGGGCCGTTGTCCCCGCGCAGGACCGCGCCGAACCAGACGCTGGACTGAACACCGAGGCGGATTTTGCCGATAATTTGCGCGTTGGGGGCCACCCAAGCGCTGCCATCGGCGGGGAGTTCGGGGGCCAGCCCGTCAAGCGCGTA
>JAKAPO010000172.1:2127-5775 GCA_021807065.1 bacterium | reverse complement strand
GGTTCCCGGCGGGAGATCGATGATCAGCACGCCGAGGTCGCTCCACGTCACCTGCTCGTAGAATTGGCGGATTACACCCGAAAGGATCGGCCCGCGCCAGATCATCGCCGTATCTTCCTTGTCGGTGAGGAGGTTTGCGCTGACGATTTCGATGGCGCTGCGTGAAGTCGTCGGGGTCATCAGCGGTTGCGGCTGACCTTGCGGCGTCGTGCGATGCGGATCCGGCTCGATGTGCATCGGCTCGCGTACGCCGAAGATCTTGGGAATCGACGGTCCGGTGATGTCGGCGTCGAGGATGCCAATGGCAAGATGCTTGCGCCGGAGCCCCAGCGCGAGGAGTGCGGTAACGAGCGACTTCCCGACACCGCCCTTGCCCGACATGACCGGCACGATATGCGAGATCTTTGCGCGGCCGCTGAATGGGCCTGGAGCGCGCCGTTGCGGACGCCGATCTTCGGCGTCAACTTCCGGTACGTTCCCTGAATCGCGTGCTTTCTCCAATGCGGCCAGAATCGGTTCGACACGCAATCCATGGGCTCGGGCGCCCTGTTCGATCGTTTCGTAACCGCTCACGCCGCATCCGCCACAGCCGAGCCCGAATGCGGACATAACCTTCGCCGCGATGGGCAGTTCTTTGACGAGCTCGCTGATGTTGCTCTGCGGAGCGATTTCGACGCGAGAGGGCATACCCATCATTAGTACCAGAGGCGCCTATCGGTAAGCGACCGAAATCGTCTTTCGTGCACGACCTGAAGAAAGCCCCCTTAGCCGGGACTATTCGCGAACGTGCCTGCGACGCGCTTGCGGGCGGCTGCGACTCACCCGTGCGCTCCGGCTGGTCGATCGGCGAGCCGATGTTCGTCCAGGTGTCCGCTCGCGGCGCCTACGCCTATGACGAAGCCGAACGACGTTACATCGACTACGTCATGGGCTACGGACCGCTGCTCTTCGGTCACACGCATTCGGCGCTGACGCGCGGCCTCGACGACCTTGCGCGCAACGGCCTGGTTTGGGGAACGACGCATCCGCAGGAAGTGCGATTGGCGGAGAGGATACGCATGCATCTACCGTCGATGCAGCGCGTGCGCTTCGTCACGACCGGTACGGAGGCGGTCATGAGCGCGGTGCGTATTGCGCGCGCATTCACGGGGTGCGATCGCATCCTCAAGTTCGCGGGAAACTATCACGGACACTCCGACCTTGCATTGCTCGATGCCGGCGCCTCGGCCCAGACGCCGGATGGTCGCGCGAGCGGTATCCCCCAGACTATAACGCGAGACGTTGCCGTCGCACGGTATAACGACCTCGACTCGGTCGATGCGCTTTTGCGAGGCCGTGAAGCGGAACTCGCTGCGATCTTGGTCGAGCCCGTCTGCGCGAACATGGGTTACGTTGCGCCGGCTGCAGGGTTTCTCGAAGGCTTGCGCGAGCGCTGCGACCGGTATGGCGCGCTCTTGATTTTCGACGAGATCATTACCTGGCTGCGTCTTGGCATGGGAGGCGCTCAAGAGCGTACCGGCGTCAGGCCCGATCTGACGGCGCTCGGTAAGATCATGGGCGGTGGCGTTCCTATCGCCGCATTTGGCGGGCGCGCCGACGTGATGGCGGTCCTCGCGCCGGACGGCCCGGTCTTCACCGGCGGCACGCACGCAGGCAATCCATTCTGCGTCGCGATGGCCCATCGCGTCATCGATCTGCTCGAGTCCCACCCCGAGTACTACCGGCGGATGTCTTCGCTGGCGAAGCGCCTCGCAAGCGGAATTCGGGCAATCTTCGCGGCGCGTGGTCTGCCGTATGCCGTCGTACAGGACGAATCCATCGTCGATTTCAAGTTCCGGCTGGGTCCACCAAATCGCAACTACGACGACGCTCGTGCCGCCGACAGAGACAGATACGCCGCCTACTACCGGGCGATGCTTCAGCGCGGAATCCTGCTGCCGCCCTCGCAGAACGAGGTCATGTTCCTGTCGACGGCTCACACCGAGCAGGACGTGGACGAAACGCTAACCGCAATCGAGCAGTCGTTGTGAGGCGCTCGCCCGGGATGAGACGATGCTTGGCGTGTGGGGATCCCCGCGACGCCGTTTATGGGAGGGAGCTGTTCGGATTACGGGCGGCCGCGACGCGGACCGGAGCGGGATAGACGGCGGGACTGCGCAGGCCGGCGGCGTCGATGCTGCGCACGCCGAAGACGTAATCGTCCTTCGACACGGGCACTGTAGCGGTGAGGACGTTACCGACGCGATGTGCGTACTGCCAGGTCGGTGCATCGGTCGCGCGCCAAAGAATTTCGTAGCCGACTGCATCGGCGGCCGGTCGCCAACGAAGCGTCGTCGTATAGCCGAGGTGCTTGAGCACCATCTGGACGCTCGCCGGCGGTTCGGGGCCGAGTGCGAGCGTCGCGAGCGCTGCAACGTTCGCTCTCGTCACGTTCGCGAGATAGCGAGGGTTGAGGTATCGCGGCAGATCGCCGTATTGGATGCCGTTCTCTACGCGCACGTTCTGATGTTGGTGCGCGAAGTTTTCGTGCGATTCGGTGAATCGCACCGCAGGATAGCCGGCGGCTTGAAACGACTGCTGATCGCCGCCTCGCATGAATCGATCGGAACGGAAGATCTGACGCACGCGGAAGCCGCGCACGTAGGTCGGCACTATTTCCGCGATGAAACGCGACAGCTCGCGCGACGGCGAGTCGTTTTCGGAACCGATGAGGTTCACGCGCTCGAGGGAAGAGCCTATCGGTAACGCTTGGCTGAAGACACGGACGACACCCGGTTCGGAGAGACCGCCTCCGCCGTCGGTGTCGCCTACGACGTCATTGTTGAGATCCGCGAGCACGGGCGCGTCCTTCGCAGCCAATTCCTTCGCGTAATGGGCGGATCCCCACAGCCCCAGTTCTTCCCCATCGAAGCACGCGAAGACGATGGTCCCTCGAAAGTGCGTCCGTGCCATCACCCTCGCGGCTTCGAGCACCGCCGAGACCGCCGATCCGTTGTCGTCTGCCCCAGGCGCGAAACCGGTGCCGCTCGTGCAACTGCCGTTGCAGTCGTCGTAGTGACTGGACATGACGTAGAGCCGCCCCGGTTCACTGCCCTGGAGCGTTGCGATAACGCTCGACTCCCGGACTGCGCGCGGAGTGTACGGCATCTTCGGCTGAACGAAGTTGTCGAGCGCGACGGTCATTCGACCGCGCGTGCGAGCCGCAATTGCCCGGAATTGCGCCGCGATCCAGTCGCGCGCTGCGAAGACCCCATGGGTCTTAGTCGACGACGTATCGGAGAAATCGTTCCGCGTCCCAAAAGCGACGAGGTGCCGGTCGTCGGCGGCGAGCCTCGCCGCGCTCACCGCAGTGACCATCGAAACGATGCGCGCATCGGGGAGGAGATGTGGAAGGGGAGCCGTTTCTCGCGAGGGAGATGCCGCAATAGCGCACAGTGTCACGAGCGCGGCGCAGGCCGAGCGAAGGTTCATGGGATTGTGATTCGCGCGGTTAGACCGATTTCCTGAACTGGCGCAGCAATCCCAGCACGACGCCCGTGCCGCCGCCCGGGAGCGGGCGAATCGCGAACATGTCGGTGCATCGCTGCATGATCGGAATGCCGCGGCCGCCTTCGGCCATCGGCGCGGCCATCGGCATGATGGTGTCGT
>JAKAPO010000172.1:0-2117 GCA_021807065.1 bacterium | reverse complement strand
GGGCGTTCGACCCCGCGCCCGCTGTCGATGATCGTCGCAACGATCTCTCGGTCATCGACGCGGCATTGCACTTCGATATCATGGGTCGAACCGGCGTGTTCGACCGCGTTCGCCATCGCCTCGCCTACCGCGGTCAGGAGACGTGCCATCTCTTGCGGCGCAACGTGATGCCGGTCGCCGAAGGCGGTCAACGCCTGACGAACGTTTGCAACATATCGCGCGTCGGGAGGGACGCAGAGACGAAATACGTGGTCGCTTCCGCCGCCTCGCTCTGGGAGGGTTCCCATCATTGCCTGTTTCTTCTCCCGAAGGTGCCATATGCTAAACACGATGCCTCCGGGGCGCCGCCAATTTCTTGAGAAGAGCCCTCCTGAATTGCAAGGGAGCAGAGGCAAGTTACGGGTCCGGCATCATGTGCGACTGCCTGCTTGGCAGCACTCCGCTTACCGTCTCTTTACAGGTTGGAACCGGCGACGGACTCGTACGTGGCGCGCGCGATGCGGCGGATCACCTCCAGGCAGGTATCGTAATCGTCGATTCCTTTGGTGCAAATCGAGAGGATGAACGGCGAATCGCCGAACGGTTCGACGATGGCGGCGTCGTCGCGCGTACCGTCGACCTCGCCGTCTTTATCGGCAACTGCGACGCCGACCGGCAGGCCCGCCGGAATTTTGTCGCGATCCTGCTGCCGCAACATCAAGGCGATCATGCGGCGACAATGTTCGGGGTTCACGATCGTTGCCATGCCCTCGCGCGCTCCCGACTCGATCTGATAGAGGAGATTTGCCATGTCGTACGGCGTGGTGACGTTGCGCTCGCGTTTCACTTGCACCGCGCAATCGACGAACGGGCGGTCCAAATGGGTGTCGAACATGCCGGCCTCACGCCCAACCGCGTTAATGCGGTGCACGCCGAAGTGTTCGATGAGCATGTTGGCGGCCGTATTGTCGCTGACGAGGATCATGGGGGCCATCAGCTCGGCGACGGTGAGGCGCGCGCCGTCTGCGACGCCTTGCATGTATTCCGAACCACAGATAAGCGCGTTTCTGTCGAAGGTGATGCGTTCGGCAAGCGCCCCCGGTTTACGCTCCTCTTCATAAAACGCCGTCGTCATCACCAGAACCTTGATCGTCGATGCGCTCGGGAACTCGTCGTAGGCGTTGATCGCGTAGAGTGCAGGTCCAGGCGCCATGGTACGTGCCAGGACACCGAAGACCCCGGGAGGGTCGCTCGAGATGATGCGCCGTATGCGCTCCGCGAGCGGCTCGGCGGCGCCGCGCTTCGGCAGTGCGACCGCGCCGGCCGCGGCAAGGGCGCCTCCGATAAAGGATGCGCGCTTCATTACGAGCCGGTTCCCTGATAGTGGCGCAAACCTACGCGCCAAAACGCATAGGAGACGCCGAACCACGCCAAGCCGATCGCCGGCGTCAAGACACCGACGAGCGGGTTCAAACCGAGGCCAATCTCTTGTTTCTGCAAGAGAACCGTCGCCGGGAAGTAGTTCATGAATGCGAAGGGCAAGACGAAGGCGAGAACGAGCCGTAGCGCACGCCCGTAGATACTAATCGGATACCGCGTGAAATCCTGCTCAAGGGACATGGCTGCCCAGCGCAGCGTGTCGACGCGGACGAACCAAAAGGAGAGGGTCGCGACAGTCAGCGAGATGCCGAGATCGATGAGCGCCCCGCCTGCGACGATTGCGAGCACGAGCAGCACCAGCGTCGCGCCGAGGTGCAGTCCCGCGATCGGAATCGCGACGACAAGCGTCAGGAGCGCGAGGAATCCATCGCCGGGAACTACCGCATCGTTACGTACAGGGCGCCCAACGCCACGCCATGATAGACGATGGTGAACGCGAATCACATCTCGAAGTTCGCTCGATACTCGAGCATCGTCAGCAGGTTGATGCGACAATACTGCGCGTAGGCCGCCAGCATTACTGCTCGAGACGTTCTCTTGCACGTTCCGCGAACCCTATAGTGACGTGTCTCCGGCGGCATGGTGCACCGTGGCGACGGCGATATCGAGCCGCGTGATCGCCCGCAGCACACCTTCGCGTGCCGCCGCATCTTGCGCGAGGGCGTCCAACGTTTCGAGCGTAGTGCCCTGTGCTCTTC
>JAKAPO010000171.1:3234-5783 GCA_021807065.1 bacterium | reverse complement strand
GCCTATAAAATCACACGTAGGGGGCACGCACATCGACCCGATTGCCGGTCTCACTCTTGCCGAGCTGCGAGCGCGAGTGGCGGAGCTGACCGTCGCTCTCGAGTCGGCGCAACGCGAGACGCGTGAAAGCCGGCTGCTCGCGCTCGTCAACGAGCGTTTGCACAAGTCGCTCGATCGGCGCGAGCTGCTCTCCGGCATCGTCGAGGGCGTACGCGACGCATTCGACGCCGACCGCTGCCTCGTCTACGAACGCGCGGCCGACGGTAAACGCGCGGCCGTCGTCGCGCAGGCGGCATTGGACGTTCCGCCCGCTCCCTCGGCGGTCGTTCTCGACGGCGATCTGCGCAAAGTCTTCAGCGGCACGGCGTTGCGGCGCGAACGCTTGCCGCAGCGTGCCGCCGCGTACGGCGAAGGTTCGCGTAGCGCGGTTGCCATGCCGGTGATGGTCGACGGCCGCGTCGAGGACGCCATGCTGCTCGCGTTCAACGAAGAGCGCACGATCGATGAGTCGGCGGTCAGCGCCTTACGCGTGCTGGCTTTCCACGTCGGCCTCGCGCTCTCGAACACGCGGCTCTATGAGCGCGAGCGTGCCCGGCGCCGCCAAGCGGAGACGCTGGAACGCGTCGTGCACATTCTGCGCGATACGCAATACGTCGACGAAGTATTGCTCGTCTTTGCGGTGACCGTCTCGCACGAGTTGCCCGTCGATTGCGCGGCCTATGCGATCGAAGAAGACAGCCTGGAGCGGCGCGCAGTGCGACTGCGCGAAACCAGCGATTTCACGCCGGATATCTCGGTGCCGTGCGGACCCATCGATCGCCAACTCGGCGCCGGCGAACCTACCGACGCGGAGAACCTCCCCGACGCGGTGCGCCGCGCAATCTTCAGCGAGGCGAGCGGCATCCTCGTGCCGCTGCATGTCAACGGAAAGCTGTGGGGTTGCTTCACCGTGCGTTCTGTCGGCGATCCTATCGACTGGCCCGCCGAAGAACGTGTGACGTTCTATCGCACGCTCGGCTCGCACCTAGAGATCGCGCTGACGAACGCGCACGCTTACGAACGCGAACTGCGCCGCGCACAGGAGCGCGAGACGCTGGCCGAGGCGGCACGCACGATTCTCAGCCACACCGCGTTGCAGCCGCTCTCCGATGTCATGTGCCGCTTTGCTGCGGCGCTCGTCCATGCGCAGCGCGCCTGCGTGCTCCACTGGGACGGCGAACGCTACGTGCAGGTCGGCAGCTTTGGCGAAGAGATCGCCGAGATGTTGAATGCGAGCGGCTTGAATCTTGGCGAACGCATGCTGCGCCCGGCGCCGGTTTCGGGTGTCGACGAACGGCGCGTACAGCGTCTGATCGATGGTCCGGGTTACGTCGTGATCCCGCTCTCGCGCACTGCGTCAGACACCTCCGGCGATACGATCGATGCGTTTCTCATCGTCGGCAACGATCGCCCGGTGCGCTTCGCGCGCGACGACCTGCGGCTCTTGCAGGAATTGGGTGCGCTGCTGGCCTTGGCACTGCGAAACATCGAGTTATTTGAGGCGATGCAGCACGCGAACGCCGCGTTGCAAGAATCGAATGAGTTCAAGGACGACCTGCTGGCAATGCTGGCTCACGACTTCAAAGGGCCGCTCACGGTGATTCTCGGGTATTGCGAACTATTGTTGGAGGGCGGGAAGCCGGCCGAAGAAGTCTCGACGATTTTCGCGCAGACCAATCGGCTCGTGCGCCTCTCGGAAGACGCCTTGGTGCTCGCGCAGACGCAGTCGGAGGGCTTCTCGCTTGCGCGCGCGGTCGTCGACCTCGGTACGTTCGTAGGGCAGTGCGTCGAGGCGATCGCACGGGAAAACCCGCGCATCGTTCTGCATCTGCCAAGCGACGCGCTCCTGGTCGATCTGGACTCGAACCGCTTCCGACAGGTTATGGACAACCTCATCGGCAACGCGCTGAAATACTCGGAGGGGACGGTAACAGTGCGCGTGCGCCGGGAGGGCGAGCAGGCGACGATCGAGGTCGAGGATCGGGGCATCGGCATTCCGCAGGCAGAGTTAGCGACCCTCTTCACTCGTTTCGGGCGGGCGAGCAACGCACGGCGGCGAGGCATCGCCGGATCGGGCGTCGGCCTCTACGTCTCAAAAAAGGTCGTCGACGCGCATCGGGGAGGACTCTCCGTGCGGTCTATAGAGCATGAGGGGAGCACCTTTACCATAAGCCTGCCCATATGTCATTCCTGAAGACCCTGATCGACGGTAACGAGCGCGAGGTCGCACGGCTGCGCCGCACCGCGGAACGCGTCAACGCGCTCGAAGACCGCACCCGCGCGCTCTCCGACGACGAGTTGCGCGCCAAAACTCCGGAATTCCGAGGCCGCCTTGAAAAAGGTGAGGCACTCGACGCGATGCTGCCGGAGATCTTTGCGGTCGTGCGCGAGGCGAGCCGCAGAACGCTCGGGATGCGGCCGTTCGACGTGCAGATCATGGGTGGCCAAGTGCTCTTCGAGGGGCGTATTGCCGAGATGAAGACCGGCGAAGGCAAGACGCTGGTCGCAAC
>JAKAPO010000171.1:0-3224 GCA_021807065.1 bacterium | reverse complement strand
CGCTTCAGGTATACGCGCGTGCGCTCGAAGGGCGCGGCGTGCACGTCGTCACCGTCAACGATTACCTCGCGCGGCGCGACGCCGAATGGATGGGGCCCGTCTACGAGTTCCTGGGTTTGACGGTCGGCATCATCCAGCACGATCTCGACTCGGCGCAGCGGCGTGCGGCCTATCGGTGCGACGTCACCTACGTTACGAACAACGAGGACGGATTCGACTACCTGCGCGACAACATGGCGTGGCAGGTCGAAGATCTCGTGCAGCGAGAGCTGTACTTCGCCCTCGTCGACGAGGTCGATTCAATTCTCATCGACGAGGCGCGCACGCCCCTCATCATCAGCGGCCCGAGCACCGAATCGACCGAGCTGTACGGCAAGTTTGCGCAGATCGTCCAGCGATTGAAGAAGGACGAGGATTTCACGGTCGACGAGAAGGCGCACGCGGCGCCGATCACCGAAGCCGGCGTTGCGAAGGTCGAGAAGATGCTCGGCATCACGAATCTCTACGACCAGCGCAACATCGAGCTCGCGCACCAGTTGAACGCGGCGCTGAAAGCGTGGAATCTCTTCCACCTCGACCAGCAGTACATCGTCAAGGACGGCGAGATCATCATCGTCGACGAATTCACCGGGCGTTTGATGTACGGCCGGCGCTACTCCGACGGCATCCACCAGGCGATCGAGGCGAAGGAAGGCATCAAGGTTCGCGGGGAGGACCAGACGCTCGCGACGATCACGTTCCAGAATTTCTTCCGCTTGTACGAGCGGCTCGCCGGCATGACCGGCACGGCCAAGACCGAGGAGCGAGAGTTCCGCGACATCTACGGTCTCGACGTCGTCGTCGTTCCGACGAACATGCCGATGATCCGCAAAGACAACTCCGACATCGTCTACAAGAGCGAGAAGGCAAAGTTCCAGGCGGTTCTCAACGAGATTATCACCGAGCATCAGAAGGGCCGGCCGGTCTTGGTCGGCACGCGCTCGATCGAGAAGAGCGAGATGCTCGCCTCGATGCTGCGCAGACGCAACATCGAGTGCAACGTGCTCAATGCCAAGTATCACGAACAAGAGGCGGAGATCATCAAAGATGCCGGCCAGGCCGGCCAGGTGACGATCGCCACGAACATGGCGGGCCGCGGCACGGATATTAAGCTGGGCGATGGCGTCGCGACGCAAGGTGGGCTGCACATCATCGGCACGGAGCGCCACGAGTCGCGCCGCATCGACAACCAACTGCGAGGACGATCCGGCCGTCAAGGCGATCCCGGATCGTCGCGCTTCTACGTTTCGCTCGAGGATGAGGTCATGCGGCTGTTCGGCGGCGAGCGCATGCAGAACATCATGGAGCGCGTCGGCTTTACCGATGAGCAACCCATCGAGTCAGGGTTGGTGACGAAGTCGATCGAGCGCGCGCAGAGCAAGGTTGAGAACCACAACTACGAGATTCGCAAGCACGTCCTCGAGTACGACGATGTGATGAACAAGCAGCGCGAGGTGATCTATGCAGACCGGCGCGCGATTCTCGAGGGGACGTTCGACTCGCGCGCCTTCATGCTGCAGACGCTCGAGGCAAAAGTCGACGAAGCGCTCGAACAGAACGCGCCGGAGAACGTCAACCCTAGCGAGTGGGACGTCGGCGAGATTCTCGACGAGTTGGAGATGATCTTTCCGGTCAAGGCCAAGCTTTCGGCAAAGGATTTCGAGAAGAAGGACCGCGAGGAGATTCGTGCCCTGCTCAAACGCGCCGCGTCCGAGGCGTACGAAGCGAAGGAGCAGGAGATTACGCCGGAGATCATGCGCGTGGTCGAGCAGCGCTATCTCTTGCTGCCGATCATCGATCGCCAGTGGGTGGACCATCTCTACGTGATGGATCACCTGAAGAACGGCATCGGTCTACGCGGCTACGGCCAGAAAGACCCGCGCGTCGAGTACGAAAAAGAGGCGTTCGAAATCTTCGAATCGCTGAAGAACAACATTGCGGACGAAGCGATCAAAGGCGTCTTCCGCGTCGTCGTCGAGCAGGCGCCACCAGGCGTCATGCCGCCGGGCACAATGCCTCCATACGCGATGCCGCCGCCAAGCATGCAATCACCGAATCTGCCGACGGGCGCACCCGAACTCATGCCCGTCGGCCCGCCACCACCGCCGCGCCCAGAGCGGTTACGCACGAATCGCGATGAAGGGGAACCAGCTCGTCCCATGCATCGCGACCACCCGAAGGTGGGACGCAACGAGTTGTGTCCCTGCGGCAGCGGCAAAAAGTTCAAAAAGTGCCACGGCGCCGCCGCGTAGGGGGCATAGAGGAAGGGGGTCAAAACTGCGCCCCCCTCCTGCGTGGCGTCGCGCGCATGGCTTAGCGCCAAAACCCTTGTGAAATAAGGCTTTTTCGCGTGTCGCGCTTCACTCTCGGTCCTCAGCCCTAATCGCTGAGTCTTTGCACGCGGCGTTTGCAAATAATCGCCTGTCGCGCAAACCCTTGTCCTGCAAGGCTTTCCGCCGCATGATCCGATGCACGCTCGATGCATCATGCATCAAGGCGCAAGCAATCAGCGTCGATCGCGACGGCGCTGAGCGCGGAGCGCGTCGCGGCAAGCCTCATCGGGCGTCGCTCTCGGCGTCGGGCGATGCGCGGCGAGGGCGGGGTGCTTCGGCTACAATTACAATCACCCGGCAGCGCCTTCACAGCGGATCCCGATTTGCGGACGCGACAGGAACAGCCCGCAAGCTACGATCGCCGCGCCTCAGGCCGCCCCTCGGCGGCCCCAAGCTCCGCCATCATCTGCTCACTACGTTGCGCAGCAGCGGCTTGTGGGCCATGCACCCACTCTTTAGCTGCTTCGATGAAGTTCTCGTCGCCGATTGCGGTTGTTTCCAGCTCTGCATCGTGCTTAACCTGAATGATTAAGGGAAACCGAACCGCCTGTCCGCTGACGATGCCCTGTCCGGGGCCAAACCCCGGCAGCAGACGGCTATCGTCCTTGCTGAGATTTTCCATGACTCTCTCGACAAAACTCTGATCTCGTGGATTAACAAGTCGGAAGATAAGAAATGTGTTGCATTGTGAGAGTGCGGTCTCATCTAGCCGGCTTGGGCGCTGACTAACGAGGAGGAGACCAGTCCCGAACTTGCGCCCCTCCGTGATCACCTTACGGATTACTTCAACGGAGGGTGTTTCTGCTTGGCCTTCGCCGCGCGATGGAATGAAGTTGTGAGCTTCCTCAATCA
>JAKAPO010000170.1 GCA_021807065.1 bacterium | reverse complement strand
TCCGATCTGGACAACGCCAAAAAGTATATCGAGGACGGACATTACGGAGGCAAGGGATCCGTGGCGCACGCGGCCGCCGTTACGGGCGATACCGTCGGCGACCCCTACAAAGATACCGCCGGTCCGGCAATCAATCCGATGATCAAGGTACTCAACATCGTCGCGCTGCTGCTCGTCGCGTTCCTCGTGCACTAGTCCATCAGCGAAGAGAGTTCGTTATTTGTCATCCCGAGCGAGCGAGGCGCGAAGCGGCGAGCGACGTCGAGGGGGCGCCTCGAGGCATTTGCGCGGCTAAGGTCAGATGCTATAGCTCTCTGCGGCTGCGCAGCAGCGCAGTCGAAGGGCTCGGGATGACAACGTCACCAGCCGCCGGAGGCGCCGCCGCCGCCGAATCCGCCGCCACCCGCAGAGAATCCACCGCCGAATCCGCCTCCGCCGAATCCTCCAAATCCGCCGAAGATGGGGGCGCCGCCGTACCACATGCTCCCGTGCCTGCTTCCCGACGAGATCCATGTGTCGTGCCATGCTTTTGCGGCGGCGGCCGGTCCCTTCGTGAAGAGCGTCGCGAGATAGCGGATCCCTGCGATGAAAATCATGAGAAGCACGACCCAAAAGAACGCCAAGAAGATGACGATCGCGAGCGCCGTGCGGCCAAGCCCGCCGCCTTCCGCCCCGGTCTCACCGCGGGGTTGCGGAGAAGCGATTGCATGACCGATGCGCGATGCGAACGACGGCGTGATGGTCGTCAGGATCTGATCGACGCCGTCTTGCACCGCGGCATTCGGATCGCCGGCACGCATCTTCGGCTGAATCGTATTCTCGATAATCCAAAACGACTGGGCGTCGGTAAGATAGGGCTCGAGCCCGTATCCGACCTCGATGCGAATCTTGTGGTCCTTCATGAGAATGAAGAGTACCGCGCCGTCGTCGTGATGCTTGCGTCCGATTCCCCAACGCTCGGCAGTGTCGACCGTCCATTGCTCGAGCGGCTCGTTGCCGGTGGTACTGCCGATATAGACGATCACTTGGTGGCCGGTTGTCTTTTCGTATACCCGCAGTTCGCGCTCGACGCTGTGCACCGTCTGCGGCGCGAGCACGCCCTGCGTGTCCGTGACGTATTGCGTCGGCACCGGCGGTGACGGTACCGCGGTTACGGCAGCCGCGAGGAGCAATGTGGCGAGCATTTACTGAAGGGGTCCTTCCTCGACGTCGTTTCGGCGCTCGCGCGCCTCACTCGCTCGGGATGGCACGGATTCGCTCGCTCGGGATGAGAGGGGGAAGTGCTTGTGGAGTTCGCGGCCGATGCGTTCGACGGCGTAAATGATGGCGTCGACGACCTTTCCCTGCGTGAAGTACGGGCGCATCTCGGCGACGAGCGTGCGCCAGAAATCGTCGCCGACGCGTGCGTGCAGCTCGCGGTCGCCCAGGACGGCATAACCTCTTGCCGCCGGAGCGACCAAGATCATCGCCACGTTGTGCTCGTGCGACTTGTGCAGTTCTGCTTTCTCAAATTCTTGTTTGGCTCGGGCAAATGCGTCGACTTCGCTATCCGGAACGAGACGCACGACGACGTGTCCCGTCGTACCTGCCTCGGCTTGGACGATCGCGCGTTCGATGCGCGCGTGCGCCAGACGCGTCACGGAAACTGAACGCGTGGTGCGGTCTGGGCGCCTGCTGTCGCTTCGAAATACGGCTTGCTCGCAAAACGCGATCCGAAGAGGCCCGCGACGAAAACCGTCGGAACGGTGCTGCGCTGCGTGTTGAACGAGCGTGCCAAATCGTTGTAGCGGCGTCGCTCGACCGCGATTCGGTTCTCGGTGCCCTCGAGCTGTGCTTGCAGGGTAAGAAAATTCTGGCTCGCCTGGAGCTGAGGATAGTTCTCGGTCACCGCGAGCAAGTGCGTCAACGCGGTTCCCAGCGTGTCTTGCGCGCGCTGGTACTGCGCAAAGGCTTGCGGATTACGTAACGCGTTCGCGATGACCTGCGGCGATATTTGTCCGACCTGCGCGCGGGCCTGCGCTACCGCAATGTAGGTGGATTTTTCGAAGTTCGCCGCTCCCTTCACCGTCGCCACGAGGTTTGGGATGAGGTCCGCGCGCCGTTGATATGCCGTCTGGACGTTCCCCCACTGCGCCTCAACGCCCTGATCGGCCCTGACGAGCGCGTTATACGTCCCGAAGAACCACAGGACGATGATGACGACGATGCCAACAACGATCCACAGCGTATACGAAGTGCGGCGCATGCCTGCTCTCGTTGTTAAGAACCTGTCAAGAATTCCTGCCGTTCCCAATCCCTTCCTTAGCGAAAAGACTAAGATCAAGTAGAATCGCGGGGTGGACGACGAAGCGCCCGTCCAGAAGCGGGACCTGGTAGACGCACACGACAAGCCTCCATCGACCCAATCTATTGTGCCGATGGCGACGTTCGTGTACGACGTCGATAACGACGTGATTGAAGTAACGCCGCTGATCCAAAGACTGTGGAGTCTCCCCGAAGGGATCAAGCAGGCGCGTATGGATGACATCCTCCGGCACATTCATCCGGACGACCGGCAGCGCATCGTCGCCGTTCGCGCCGAAGCATTACGAAAGCACAAGCACTACAGCTTCGAGTATCGCTTGGTGCGCGAGGACGGCGAGATTCGTTATATCCAGGCCGAGGGTCAGTTCTATTACGATCCTCAAGCCGGCGCTGTGCGAAACGTCGGTGCTGCGATCGACATCACCGATCATCTCCGTACCGCAGAGGCTCTACAGGACGTTCTCGCACGAGACCGGCTCACCGGCCTCGTCGATCGCGGCACGTTTGCCGATCTCGTCCTCGAAGCTACGCGCCAACACGATCCCCGTCCGTTTGCGATCGTCGCGTTCGACTTGTGCGATTTCTGCGATCTCAACGAAATACACGGGACCGCTGCGGGCGATGAGGTGCTGCGAACGCTGGCGCGCCGATTCTTGGGCATCTCCCGGTCGGGTGAACGCTACGCGCGCATCGGCGGAGACGAATTTGCGGCGATACTGCGCGTTTCGCAGGCCGAGGTCACCGACGCGCTCGTCACGATCGAGTCGACTCTTGCAGAGCCGATTGCCGTCGGCGAAGAGTTCGTGCGTTGCAAAGCTACCTTTGGTTTCAGTTGCTTCCCATCCGACGCAAACGATGAATCGCTCATCGTCAAAGCAAGCCTTGCGATGGCGCAAGCGAAAGCACCGGGCGCGCAAGCTGCAAAGCGTTACCATCCGGAGATGGAACGCCTGATCGCCGAGCGCCGCCACATGGAAACCCACCTTCACGGCGCGCTCGAGCGCGACGAGTTCGAGATGTACTATCAGCCGATCGTCGACTCCAAGACGCTCACGCTGATCGGTGCCGAAGCGCTGCTGCGCTGGAACCATCCGACCCTCGGCGTCGTTCCGCCGAACTACTTCCTCCCCGCTGCCGACGAGGCCGGTCTGATGCGGCAGGTCGACGCATGGGTACTGCATCATGCCTGCGCCGATATTGCCGAGCTGCTCCGCGCTAGAGTTCCGTTGCGCGTCGGGATCAACGTCACTGCGCACGTACTGCTCTCCTCCGCATTCGAAACGCTGCTTGAAGAGGCGCTGCGCTCGAGCGGTGCGCCGGCCGACACGATCGTGGTCGAGATCACAGAGCAGGCTCTGCTCGCCGATCGTGCGCAGGCGCAAGGCGCGCTCTCGCTACTGCGCCGCCTCGGAGTCTCGGTGGCGCTCGACGATTTCGGAACTGGTTACAACACGCTCAGCTACCTCAAGATCTTCCCGATCGACGGCATCAAGATCGATCGCAGTTTCGTCTCCGATCTGGAGCAGTATCCATACAGCCGATCCGTCTGTTCCGGCATTCTCGCGCTCGCCTCAGAACTCGGCCTCTATGTCATCGCCGAGGGCGTCGAGACGAAGGGGCAAGAAGCCTTCCTGCGCGCGCAAGGGTCCGATGCACTGCAAGGCAACTTGTACGGACAGCCAATGCCGAAAGAACGGTTTGCACAGCTAATCGCCGCCTCGGCGCAACGGCGGCAAGCCTCCTAAGCCTAACTGGACTTCTCAAAAACGAAGCTCAGGAATTCACGAAGCCATGAAACGGCGCGACCGGTTGCTGCGGGTTATACGCCCACGGCCTTGAGGAGGATGCGCTTGGGGCGCTGGCCGTCGAACTCGCCGTAGTGCACGCGCTCCCAGAGTCTGAAGTCGAGCTTGCCGTCCGTTACGGGAACGATGACCTGATGGCCGAGCAGCATGCGCTTGAGATGCGCGTCGGCATTGTCTTCGCCGGTCAGATGATGCTTGTAGCCTGATTTTCGCGGCGCCAGGTCCTCGAGCCACGCCATGATGTCCTGCCAGAGCCCCGACTCGTGGTCGTTCACGAAGATACTGGCGGTGATGTGCATCGCGCTGACCAGAATGATTCCGTCGGACAGATTCGCCTTGGCGCGGAATCGTTCGATCTCGTCGGTGATGTCGACAATCTCGTAACGTTTCTTCGTATTTATGGTCAGGTAGTCGGTATACGTCACCATGATGCGTCCGCGATAGTCGGCGGAGCTATGGCAATGCCGATCGCGCTGGCGCTCCAAGTCCGAGAAACACGGCGATCGCTTGGTTTAAGCGGACCATGTGTTCGTCGTCGAGCCGCCCAACGCGACGTCCGAGCTTTGCTCGAGGGACGGTAGTGAGCTTGTCCACCATGAGTCGGCAGGTTGAGCGGAGGCCGTTGCCATCGCTCGGTGAAACCGGGAGCCGGAAGAGCGGGGCGCTCGTGCTATCGGTCGCGAACGCGCATAGCGTGACCGAGTCCGTAGCGTCGAATGCGTCGTCTTGCACGATTACTGCCGGACGCGGCTTGCCCGCGTAGCCCTTTCCGGCAGCTACGGTCCAAATCTCGCCCCGTTTCAATTCTCGGTCAACCAGGAAATCGCGTCGATAAACTCCTGGTCGCTCCGCGAGCGTGCGCTCCTTGCGACGGCCAGCGATTGACGATGTGCTGCCGCCGCAAACGCCTTCGACCGTACGTTGGGAACCCAGATCTGGATCGGGCGCAGCCCCGCCTTTCGCAATCGCTCGCGGTGCGCGCGGACCCTTTCAGCTACCGTTCTTCTCGGCCGCATTCTCTCTCCACCCCGTTACATGTAACACGGCTCGCAGGGTGCCGTCAATACCCTCGGGATCTGCTAGATCTGGCCGGCTTCGTGCTCGAGTGAACGATACTTGCGATAGATGACATAATACGAAACCACCACCATCGCCATTGCGAAGGCGAGCAGTCCGTCGCCGAGCGGGTAGGCATATGCGGTGCCCATGAACGCATAGCGCAATCCCGCGCGAATCGCAAAGGCGCCGATCCATACCGCCGCAACGATCCATGACGGTCCGAGCAGCATGACGTCGCGCCGATCCGTGGCGCTTACCGACGTATGGATGCCGCGCAGGATCCCGAACGGAATGCCGAGCAGCGCACCGATGCCGAGCGCTAAGGCGATCAGGAGCGGCGGCGTTGGGATGATCTGCTCCTCGCCCCAGATCGCAAAGACCGTGAGCGCTAGAAGGATCAGCGGGCCGATCCACATGCGCGACACGCGCATGCGTCTCGGCCGCGCAAACCGAACGATCAGCGTCACCGCGACAAAGCCGTAGATGAGCAACATCTGCGGCAGCGGCAGATTCCCCGGTTGGGTCATTGCCTAGCCACGTTTTTCAGGAGCTTCCCTCGACGTCGCTCACCGCTTACGCAGTTCGCTCGGGATGACAGGAGAGGAAGGCTGCGCGGA
>JAKAPO010000169.1 GCA_021807065.1 bacterium | reverse complement strand
CGATCTTGCATGTTTCAAACTCCTCGTCGGTCCCTCCACGTCGCTCGTTGCTAACGCAACTCGCTCGCTTGGGATGACGAGAGCGCGGCTCTCGGCGGTGGCTGGAGCAACGCTGTTGCTCACGCTCGCGTACCTGGCGAAGCCGGTGGCGGTGCTGGCAATCGTACCGGTCGCGGGCATGATGTGGCAGCGGTCTCGCGAGAATGGTACGACATCGCGCCAAACGGGCCTCGCGACGAGTTGGCGGGAGCTTGCGAGCTTCGCCGTGCTGCTGATCGTGCCGCTCGTCGTTCTCTGGCTATACGACCGCGCCGTGAACGCCCACGCGGAGTGGCATTGGGCCAGCGGCATTACGCGTCTGCACGTCCTCCCCGCGCTGGCGGCATCGTTTTCGAGCCTTCGGGGCTTCGCACACAAGGTCCATCTCTTCTTCGACACGCTCGGTTTGCTTCGTGCGACCGTGCTTGGCAACGTGGCGTTCGCGCTGACCATCCTCGCATGCGCCGCGATTCCTTGGACGCGCGCCCGTAGTTCGTTCTTGCTTTGGGGATGGCTCGTCGCTGGGTTGATCTACGCGTTCATAGTCGTCACCGTGGAGCGCGTCGACTACTATCTCCTCCCCCTGCTGCCTCTTGCCGCTTTGGTACTTGGCGGCGCCGTCGCGTTGGCAACTTCACGAACGCGCAGCTGGATCGCACCGACGCTTGCCGCCGCGCTCACTCTGGCGGTGCTCTTCGACGGTCACGCCGCGATCGCGCGTTACTATCGCTACGACCACACCGCCTATGCGAACGCGGTGCTGCTCTCGCGAACTCTTCCTCTGCATGCGTTGATCGTCATGGGACACTACGGCCCCGATGTTCTGTATTACATCGATCGCTTCGGCTGGGAGGAAGATCCGCTTCTCTGGACCCCGTTCGACGAGGAGAGCGCCATCCGGAAGGGCGCGCGCTATTACGTCTCTGTCGAAGACAACCGGTTGCGCGCCAACGGAGACCTCTGCGCCTGGCTGCAACGTTTCCCCGTCCGCATCGTGGGAACGTGGCGCGTATACGATACCGACCCTGCACTCGTGCCGCGCAGCGCCGAGCCCTTTTGGGACGCCTTCCGCCGCGCCGACCGCGCCGGCAAGGGGCGAGCGTTCCTCGACAGCCACAAGGTATGCCTCCGGAGCCACCCGCCGGTGAGGAAGGCTATGGCAGCGGCAGGAGCGAGCCGGTCGTAGCCGATGCAGCGGCCGCCTGCGGCGCACCCGATTGCACGAGTTCGCGGTAGGCGATCAAGCGTTGCGTGTTGCGCTTCAACTCGAGCTGCAATTCGTAACTCTGTTTGATCGCTGCCGTTAAATCTGATACGTCGTAGGTGTACTGAAACCGCCGTAGGCTTCGAATCAAGAGCGCGTTGGCCTCGTTGAGATGCGCGTAGCTCTCGCGAATGAGAAGTCCTGCGTGCCGGTAGGCTGGATAGTTGGACATGACGATTTCCTGCCTCAGTTTGGCGCCGTCGATCACCGTCTTAAGCGCCTGAAGCCGGACGCTTGACGGATCGACGCGCAACGCGGCATTCAGCGTGACCAGGCCCGCGCCAAACTCACCGTGCGCATACTGAATCTGGGCTTCATCTGCCGAAGCTGTGACAAACCCGGTTCGCGCCGCCGCGCTATGCGGATTGACACGCAGCGCCAGCGAATATGCGAGCAATGCGTCCGCCGGATTATTGTCGGCCAGCGCGATGTTACCCTGATGTATCCGCGTGTCGACGATCCAGTTCTCAACCGGCCCGGCACAGGCAGTGAGGCTGAAGAGCCCTAGGAGCGCAATAGCTGCGAGGCGCTTCCCTCGACGTCGCGCACGCTCCCGCGCGCGCTCGCTCGGCATGACAATAGTTGCCTTATCTTCCATCTGACCTCCTCGCCCCTGCGCCGTCCATGGTTCCCGCGGCTCGTTCAGATCCTCCTTGGGAGGCGAGCGGTGTGTTGCGGGTAGTGGTTCTACTATCTTCCATGGTTGACCAGGTGGGCGACGATGCTGATGAACTCCGCCGATGGCCAGAGGATGAACTGCGAGAGAATCCAACCAATGACCGCGCTCAGAGCTAGATAAAAAACCATCGATTTGACATCTTCGTGCGGGCGCTCCCCTTTTACCGCCTCGTCGACGATGATCGACGCCGTAGGGTCGACGAAGAGCGTGAACGCCACGGTGCCGATGCCGTTGATCAAACCCGACGTACCTAGCGCCGTCCTGGCAACCGCCGGCGCAAGTACGCTCGCGTAATAAGCGGCAACGACGCCGACGGCGTACACGCCCGTTACGACAACGTTGAAGATCAGCAATCGCTTGGGGATTCGGCGCAGCGAAAAACTGAACGCCTCGCGCGGATTCGGTATTCGAACGTGGCGCAGAATGCTGAAGATAACGCTCGGATAGAACAGTCTGACCAGCGAGTGAGGGATCGAACGGGTGCGCTCGAAGGAACGCACGCCGCGAACGTACATGTAGGTAAACATCGGGAGCAGGAGACCACCAAGGATGGTTCCGGCGGTACCGGCAACGATGATCAACCGCAGCTGCAGGTCGAACATGTGCTGGATTTGGCCGACCTCCACCGGACCGGCAACCCGCGCCGCGTTACCTGCCCGATCGGCGAGCGGCCCAAGCATGAGCGTGTAGAACAGCGCAGCGAGGCGACTCACGGTCGCAAAGAGATTGAAGAGCGAGATCGACGTTGCGACCCGGCCCGTACGCACGCCGGCGAGGCGCGCCGCATACGCGCCAATTTGCAACAATTGAATGACCACGTTGATGATGAGTGCGGCAATGAGCTGCCAAGACCAAAACGTGAGGTGCGGCGACAACGTTATGCGGCGAAGGGACGCCGGTCCACAGCGCTCTCGTCTACCGGGCCGAGCACGCACAGACCGATATCGCCTTCGCCCAGCACTTCGCGCGCAATCGCTTGGACGTCCGTACTGGTTATCGCATCGACGCGCTGCTCCACTTCTTCCGGTGACACATCGCGTCCGAGTGCGAACTCGTTGCGTCCCAGACGCATCATGCGGCTCGACGTCGACTCTAGCGACAATGTCAGATTCCCTTTGATGTGCTCCTTCGCATTCGACAACTCGTCTTCGCCAACGCTTTCGTCGCGAATGCGCGCGAATTCGCGCGCAACGACGTCGATGCAGGCTTGCACGTTCTGCGGCGACGTTGCGGCATAGGCACCGAATAAGCCTGCGGCGCGGTACGACGCTTGGTACGAGTACACCGAGTAGGCCAGGCCACGTTTCTCCCGTACTTCCTGGAAGAGCCGGCTCGACATCCCACCGCCGAGAATCGTGTCGAGCACGGCGAGTGCGTAGCGCCGGTCGTCGCGCACCGACATTCCCTGCGCCCCGATGACGAGATGTGCCTGCTCGATGTCTTTTTGCTTCACGAACGTCACCGGCGTGGCGCGCGGCGATTCGGGTCGAATAGCCGGAGAGGCTCCAGTGAACTCGGCGAAAGCGCGCTCGACCAGATCTGCAAACGCCTCGTGCTCGACGTTGCCGGCAGCCGTAACGACAACCGCATTCGGCGCGTAGTAACGTCGCATGTGTTCGCGGATCTGTTCGCGTTCGATCGCCGCGACGCTAGCTGCGGTACCGATCGTCGGATCGCCGAGATTCGACCCGGCCCACATCGCACTGACGAAGAGATCGTGAATCAACTCGTCGGGCGAGTCGTCGTACATCTTGATCTCTTCCAGTACGACCTTCTGCTCCTTGGCAAGCTCCGCCGGATCGAAGAGCGAGTGCAGGAACATGTCGGAAAGCACGTCGATCGCCAACGGAATGTGGCGATCGATCACCTTGGCGTAGTAGCACGTCGTCTCTTTATCCGTGAACGCATTCAGGTTCCCACCTACGCCGTCCATCGTCTCGGCAATCTGACGCGCGGTGCGTTGCCGCGTTCCCTTGAACAACATGTGTTCGACCACATGCGATATGCCGCGACGTTCGGGAGCCTCCGCCGCCGAGCCGACGTCGGCCCAGATCCCGATCGTCGCCGAACGCACCTCCGCCATCGACTCCGTTATCACGCGCATCCCGTTTGCCAAAGTGGTTTTGCTGTACACTACGGTCCCTGTTTGAAAGCCGTGCGGCTCCACTCCTCGTCCCAAAAGGTTTGCGCCGCAGCCGGGTCCGTTCCGCGCCGCACCGCGATGGTGAACACGGGCCGCGTCGTGGGGATTGCGTACGGGCCGCTCACGATTGCGCCTCTGGGCACCGGGATCGGGACCGTCGCCCACACGTCCACCTCTTCGACGACGGGTGAGTTGGCAAAAACGAGCCTCACGAGCCTATCGACCTCGGTTCGAAACTGCGCAGCGGTAAGGCGTTCGTGAAACTTCACACCCGAGACACGCACCCCGACGATGACGTGTCCCAGGAAACCGTCCGCGGCCACCTGTGTCACCTCCGCCGGCCATGCCGTCGCAAATACTTTGTCTCCGATGGCTACGGCCAGCGGCTTCATGTTGCCGGCGGCCCGCGCATTTGCGTCGAGTTCGGCAATCTGCGCCCCCGCAAGAAATGGCGTTAGGACCATAGTGACAAGCAAGAGCGTCGAGAGGATTCCTCGACGTCGCTTCGACGCTACAGCGTCTCGCTCGCTCGGAATGACAATCATTAGTACGACTGGGCGAAGTAGGCGCGGACGCGAGCCGGTTCGCCGCACACGGTGCAGGTAGCGCCCGTATCGCCGCGCTCGAGCGCGCGCAAGTTTCGGGTTGTCGCGCTCGTCTCCGATTTCACGAACGCCTCGCACTCGGGCCGCTTGCACCACGGTATGTCGATCATGCCCGACCGGTTGCTGCACAGATCGAGAAACTCGCCGCGGTCGCGTGCTGAAAACGTATGCGATTTCAAGAACTCGCTCGCTTGAGCGTATAGGTTCTGCTGCACCAGGGCGAGCTGCTCGCGTAACGCTATCCCAACGGACGCCGTGCCGACATTGATCTTCTGTCCCTCCTCGCCCTTGCGTTTGTCCCGCCGGACCAGCGTCACGCTGTTGCTCTCGACGTCTCTTGGGCCGATCTCGATGCGCACCGGTACCCCCCGAATTTCCCATTCCGCATACTTCCAACCCGGCGATTGGTCGCGGTCGTCACAGCGAATTCGCACGCCTTCCCGCTTCAGGGAATCCGCAACTTCCCGGGCGCGCGTCAGAGCTCGGTCGTCGCCCGTCTTGACGATCGGTACGACCACGGTTTCGATGGGCGCGAGTTTCGGCGGCAGCCGCAAGCCGCGGTCGTCGCCGTGCACCATAATGACGCCGCCGAGCATTCGCCACGACATGCCCCACGACGTCGTGTAGGCGTGCTTGATGGCGTGGTCGGCGTCCGTAAACGTGATATCGTACGCTCTAGCAAAGTTTTGGCCTAAATCGTGCGACGTCGCCGATTGCAGCGCCTTGCCGTCGGGCATCAGAGCTTCAATCGAGTACGTTTCGTCGGCGCCCGGAAATCGCTCGCTGTCGCTCTTCACGCCGGCATAGACGGGAATCGCGGCGACGTTTTCGGCGAAATCCTTGTAGACGTCGAGGATGCGCAGCGTCTCCTCCCGCGCCTCCTTTGCCGACGCGTGCGCGGTGTGCCCTTCCTGCCAGAGGAACTCCATCGTTCGCAGGAATGGGCGCGTCGCTTTCTCCCAGCGCACGACGTTGCACCATTGGTTGATGAGGATCGGGAGATCGCGATACGATTGCGTCCACTGAGCGTACATCGTGCCGATCAGCACTTCCAGATCG